>JAZUNS010000032.1:0-6543 GCA_045604285.1 Eubacteriales bacterium | reverse complement strand
TTTTTTATATTTTTCGTGTTCTGTACCTTTGTCAGCGGTCTGATATCGGGGCAAATGCCCCGATATTCTATTTAAAACTTACCACTGCTTCCGCCAAAGCCGGAGGAGCCACCGCTTCTGCCGCCACCGGAGGAAGTATTTTTAGGTCTGGCAACACGGCTTACCGTATTGTAAAGGAAAACCTCTTTAGATTCGGTAACCTTCATGCTGTTTTGTCTTACGTAATTTGCAGCCGCAGACTGATATCTTACGGACTTAAGCTTTCCCTTCATTATGCCGGTAGCAATAAGTGCCACTACAAGTCCTATTACCAAGGCAATTATAAGGTTTATAACGAAGTCAAAATGCAGCTCGTCATATATGTAGCTGTCGCATTCCTCGGCAAAGGTATAAAACGCAGGTGCAAAGTCGTCATCCGCCAAATCACTGCTCATGCTGTCAAATATGGAGTCCGCATCACTGTCGGATATAGCGTCTCTGCCCACGCCCTTGGTTACTATTGCCCAGTCTCTGTACTCCATGCTTATAAGCAGAAGCACGCCGCTTTTTTCGTTGCCTACGCCGTAGCCGTTATCGGTATAATACTCGGTTGCGTAATAAAAGGCGTCTTCATTGCCTATGGAATCAACCGTTACTATAACCACGTCTACACCGTGTTCTGCGCTTATCTCGGCAAGCTTGGCGTTGATGTCAGCCTCCTCTGCTGCAGCTACAAGGTCTGCGCTGTCAACAAAGTATGCCGCCTTCTCTGCCGCCGAAACGCTTACGGAAAACGCAAAGCACAAAAGAAGTGCAAAAGCCAATGCAAAAATCCTTTTCTTCATAGCCGCACCCCTCCTTACATCAGGAACAGCAGGTACATAAGAGCGTAAGCCGCCGCACCTACCGCACCCATAATGCCAAACAGCCATCTTTTATAAGCCGCCTTGTCAAGGGGAAGGTCGCCAACCATTTTACCGGTCTGACCGTTCATGGCAAAGGTATACTTTTTACCTTGCCAGCTTGTATTAAGCAGCCAAACGGGGTACAAAGCGTATTTTGCGCTGCCGTTTTTAAACTGGACGCTGGACGCTTCGGGTACTACGCTGGCATATCCGGTCACCGTAGAGGCAAAAGCATCCTCGGTGCTTTTTTTAATACGCTGATTTGCACGTTCAATGCTTTGCTCTGAGTTTACGTCGTATTTATCTGCCAAATAGCCTGACAAATAAGCGGTTTGGAAATCTACAGCCTTGCTGAAATCGAAAGGCTCTATTGATTCCATCAAATCGTCTGCCATCTTGGTGGAGCCGTCAACGGGTACCTTATCAAAGCCGATGGTGCCTGCACGCTTTACCGAGAAAAAGCTTGTTTGGGTATAGTTGTAGTTAGAATCGCTCCAGGTTCTTACACGGGTTGCCTTATACCTGATATTTGCAGAGGCATCCGTATCGAAAAGCCAAAAAGGAACGTACACACCCTTTATTTCGTCTATGTGGTTTTCGTCTTTAAACACCTTGGGCAGCAGACGTTTGCCGCTGTAATGCTTTTTAAGCGCTTCCTTAGCCGCCTTTTTATCCAACTTAAAGGGGATAACGTAATCCGGCTTAAGGTCGCCCTTAAACTGACCCATCAATATTACGGGGTTATCGCAGTAGGGGCAGGCGGTTGCAGCAAGGGTTTCATCCCCTATTATTTCGCCGCCGCAGGAATTACAAACGTAAACGTTAAGTCCGTCAGCTTCGGTACCTTCCCAGTCTTTACCTGCGGTACTGTCCCACTTCATATCGTCGGGCGTTTCAGACTTAAGAACCTCGTCATAGCTCGTAAGGGTCTCTACCTCGTACTCCGTATCGCAGTAGGGGCATTTCATCTTCTGCAGGCTGCTGTCAAACTCAATCTCGCCGCCGCAGCAGGGGCATTTATATTGCTGTTGGAAATCAGCCACGAATATCACTCCTCATCAAAAATATAGGATACTGTTTAAACAAATATTAAACTATATCACCGTTATCAAAGGGGTCGCCGCATTCGGGGCAGAACTTGGGAGGAGTAACGCCCTTTTCAGGCTCCCAACCGCATTTATCGCACTTGTACTGAGGAACGCCTGCAGGCTTCTTGCCGCCGCATTCAGGGCAGAACTTGCCCTTGTTTACAGCACCGCAGGAGCAGGTCCAGCCTTCTGCTTCAGCAGGCTTTGCCGTACCGCATTCAGGACAGAATTTGCCCGTAGCTGTTGCACCGCAAGTGCATTTCCAGCCGCCTTCTGCCTTAGGTTCAGGCTTCTTTGCTCCGCATTCGGGGCAGAATTTGCCGGTTGCCGTTGCACCGCAAGCGCACTTCCAACCCATTGCTGCGCTACCGTCTTCCATTGTCTTTTGATAAGCAGGATTTACAACGCCCTGCTGTTGCTGTTGTGCCTGCTGCTGAGCGCCCATATTATAGAAGTTTTGTGCAGCGTTGAAGCCACCGCCCATTGCGCCGCCTGCCATACCAAGGCCCATAAAGCCTGTCATTGCACCGGCAGAGTTGTTTGCAGCTGCGTTCATGGCGTCTGCTGTAGCGTTGGTCATTCTACCAGCCATCATGAAGGGATTGCTACCCATTGTAGCGGCATCTTCCATCTGGGATATTGCCTTCATATCCTCTTCGGTAAGGGTAATGGGGTTAAGAGTGATCTTACCTACGGAAATACCGCGGTTTTCAACCCACTCCTGCTTAAGAGCGTTGTTCATTGCGTCTCTTAATTCTCTGGTCTTGGCAGGAATCTGTGCGGGGCGAAGCTCAAGCTCGGTAAGCTCACCCAGGGCGGGCTGAAGTGCGTCTATAAACTCACTCTTAAGCTGATCGTCTATCTGATCTCTGGTATATTCATACTCTACGTTACCTGCAATCTTGGTATAGAAAAGCAAGGGGTTAGAGATGAAATAGGTATAGGTACCGTTACATCTTACCTGTACGGTCTTGCTCATACCGATGCGCTTATTAACCACCTCAAACATAATGGGGTTTTTGGTGCCGAACTTGTTACCCATTATTTCCTTGGTATTAAAGTAGTATATTCTTTGATCCTTTGCGGTATCGCCGCCGAAGGTAAAGCGCTTACCTATAAGCTTAAAGGTATCAAGAATGCTGCTGCCCAAGCTTCCGGAGAAAATGGAAGGCTCGGTAGAAGAATCATACTTAAACTCGCCGGGCTCAGCGCAAACCTCAACGATCTTGCCCTGCTCTACTATTATCATGCACTGGCCGTCTGCCACTGCAATCAAGGAGCCGTTGGATATAATATTGCTTTCACCCTTTGTGTTAGAGGAACGGTCGCTTGTGCGTTTTTGACCTTTTCTCATCAACACCTCGTTAGGTAAAGAATCGCAATAGAAAAACTCCTTCCATTGATCTGCCAATACGCCGCCAAGGGCGCCAACGCCTGCTTTAATAAGTCCCATAACAAGAACTCCTTTCTGAAAATAAAATTAATATCAACATGTTTTATCGTTATCTTTATTGCCTACGGAATAGGGATTTTTATTGGGCCTGTAGGGAGTAGGCGTGCTGCAATTTCTTGCCCATCCCAAAATCAGCATCCAAAGCAATATACCTAAAAGCCACGCACCCAGCGCCAAACAAAACCACAAGATGGACCAGTCCAAAACAAAATGGAGCGCCAGAAGCACCCATGCCGGAACAGACCACTCAAGATTAAGCAGTATATTGAACAAAAAGCAAAGCCAAAAACCGCCGTTAAACTTAGTGCGCCTCATCAGCTTGCCTCCTTAAAAAACGCTTTTGCCCCAAGTAAAAACATATTCCTATACAAATATATCACATTTGTTTAAAAAAATCAACACAATTGGGTAATAAATTACAAATATTAAATCAAAAGTTTGCTTGCAATCACGGTAAAAATATACTATAATGTAAGTAAGAAAAACGCTTTTAGCAATAATTTACGACCGAAGGGGATTTGATTTGAAAGTTATAGATCTTACCCACACCATAACCGCAGATATGCCCGTTTATCCCGGTACGGAAAAGCCAAAGCTTATGCCTGCCAATACCATTGAAAAGGACGGGTTTAAGGAAACGCTGATGACCATGTTTTCCCATACTGGTACACACATAGACCCGCCCGCACATCTGCTTAAGGACGGCACCACGCTGGATGCCTTCCCTGCCGAAGGGTTTATAGGTAAAGCCTTGGTTATTGACTGCAAAAGCCTTAAGGAGGGCGACGCCATAACTATGGAACAGCTTGCACCCTACGGCGAAAAGCTAAACCGTGCAGACTTTTTGCTTTTTAACCTGGGCTGGGATAAATATTGGGGGACCGACGCATATTTCGGTGACTATGCCTGCATAGACTATCAAGTGCTTGATTTTATCCTTAAGGGAAACTACAAGGGCATAGGCTTTGACGTTATAGGGCTTGACCCCATAGCAGACGCTGACCTGCCCCGCCACAAGCTTCTTTTTGAAAAGGGCAACATTATAAACATAGAAAATCTTAGAAACCTGCACCTTTGCGGCGACGGGCTTTTTGACTTTGCCTGTCTGCCCCTTAAGCTGGAGAACTGCGACGGCGCACCCGCAAGGGCAATAGCGTGGTTTGACTAATAAAAGCAAAGACGAAGGGAGAACAACAAATGAAAAGTACGTTTAAACGCATGGTCACTATCCTTGCTGCGGCAATTATCACGCTTTGCTGTACATATGTATCCGCCTTTGCGGAAGAGGAGCTGCAAGGCGATATCGTGGTACTTTACACCAATGACGTTCACTGCGGTATTGAGGATTACGCAATGTTAGCGGCATACCGTGCCCAGCTTATTGCCGAGGGCAACAGCGTATTTACCGTTGACGTCGGCGATGCCATACAAGGCGAGGTTATCGGTGCGCTTACCGAGGGCTCGGCAATTGTTGACATCATGAACAGCGTTGGATACGACTACGCCGTTCCCGGCAACCACGAATTTGACTACACCGTTGAGGTGCTTCTTTCCCTGGCAGAGGAAGAGGCGGATTACGAATACATCTGCTCTAATTTCAACTACATACCTGAGGCAAGAACAGTTTTTGCCCCCTACGCCATAGCTACGGCAGGTGATACCAAAATAGCCTTTGTAGGCATAGCAACGCCCGAGACTTACTCTAAATCGACACCCACGTATTTCCAGGACGAATACGGCAATTTTGTATACGGTTTTATGGCAGACGAGCTTTACGCAACCGTACAGTCCGCCGTTGACGCCGCAAAGGCAGAGGGCGCGGAAACCGTAGTAGCCTTGGGCCACCTTGGTATAGAAGGCACCACCGAAGGCTGGCGTTCTACAGACGTTATAGCCAACACCACCGGCATTGACGTATTGCTTGACGCCCACGCCCACCAGGTAATACCTGCAAGCACCTACGAGGACCTTGAGGGCAATACGGTTGCTCTTTCCTCCACCGGCACCAAGCTTAACTATTTCGGCAAGCTTACCATTACCGCCGACGGCGATCTTACTACCGAGCTGGTAAACCCCGACGACCTTGCGATTGACGATATGGGCGACGAGGCTAAAGCTGCATACGGCGCAACCAAGGATATAATTGACGGCTACAACGCCGAGTTTGCCTACCTGCTTGAGGAAATAGGCAGCTCTGAGGTGTATCTTACCGAAAACGATGCTGACGGGAACTGGATAATCAGATGCGGCGAAACCAACCTTGGCAACTTTGTTGCCGATGCATACGTTGCCGAAACCGGTGCCGACATTGCCATGGTAAACGGCGGCGGAGTTCGTGCCGAGATCAAAGAAGGCACGGTTATAAGAAAAGACGTAATGGATATAAACCCTTGGAACAACGAAATGTGCGTGCTTAAGGTAAGCGGCGCTCAGCTGCTGGACGCACTGGAGTACGGCGTTTATCTTATGCCCGGTGTAAACGGCAGCTTCCCCCATGTTTCCGGCATAAGCTTTGAGGTACATACCTATATTGAAACGCCGGTTGTAGTTAACGAAAATGCTGATTTCGTCTCCATTAAGGAAGGGGTGGAAAGACGTGTTGCCAACGTAAAGATCAACGGCGAAGCTCTTGAAGCCGACAAAATGTACACGCTGGCAGGCTCCTGCTATATGCTTCAGCTTAGCGGCTATAAGATGTTTGACGGTGCCGAGGTAGTGGCAAAGGAAGGCCTGCCCACGGATACCGAGACTCTTATAAACTACTTTACAGATACCCTTGGCGGCGTTATCCCTGCCGAAAAATACGGCAATATCAGCGGCGAGGGCAGAATGACCGTAATATCCGAAGCTCCTGCAGAGGATACCGAGTCGGAAAGTTCCGAAGAAAGCTCTGAAGAAAGCTCTGAAGAAAGCTCGACTCCCTCCGTACCCGATGAAGGCACCACCCCCAACACAGGCGATGAAGGTCTTGCCACCCTTTGGATAAGCCTGCTTATCCTTAGCGTAGCCGCAGCCGCAACGGTAAAAGCCAAAAACTAATATACAAAAAGTAAAAAGCTTGTGAGAAGATTTATTGTTCTTCTCACAAGCTTTCAAGCTGATGACAAACCCTGTCATC
>JAZUNS010000031.1:0-7866 GCA_045604285.1 Eubacteriales bacterium | reverse complement strand
AACCCTGTCATCAGCTTGGCAGAGTGCTGAGAAAGAGTGCAGACGAAACGAACCGAGGTGAGAACTGTACTAACGTACTGTGAACCGAGGTTCGTTTTGAACGAAAAATTACGATAAATTGCAGAAAAGTCGGGAAGCTTTCCCGACTTTTCAACTTTTTTTGTAATTGATTTTTTATATTTTTCGTGTTCTGTACCTTTGTCAGCGGTCTGGTGGCTGTAAAGAAACTAACGTTTCTTTACAGCCATAACTTTTATTCCGGCAGCTTGCCGTTAAGCTTTATTTCACCCTTAAGCTGTTTTACTATGGTCCTTATGCTGTTGGGGGTGTACTCGTACACGCAGGAATAATTTGTAAGCCCGTTAAACCAGCCGCGGTCGATGGGACCCTTTATGGAGATAACGAACACCTCGTTATCGGTGGCAAGCAGCTTATTTACGGTTTCCTTCTGCACCCGGTCCTTGTAGGCGTCGTAGGAATAAACAAGGATATTATCGTAGCCCGCCGCCTTGTTAAGAACCGCATCGGCAAAGCTGCCGTCCTTGGTAAACTCTATAATATCGTTATGGGGGAACGCCGCCCTTAGCGCCTTGGTAAGGTTTCTTTCGTCAAACTCGTCCTCGGCTATGCTGGCAACGGTCACGTTGGAGGAAATAACCAGGGTATTGGGAGTGATATAGGGTGCCTTGCCCTTTATAAGGGTGTAGGAGCTATCCACTATTTCCTGCATAAGTGCGTGCTCTGCCGTGTTTACCACGTATTCCTCGGCAACAAAGTTTTCGGCAAGTCCCTTTTTAAGCTTTGCTTTGGCAAGGTTTATGCGCTCTACCTTTTCCCTTAACAGCTCTATGCTAAGCTCGCCGTCGGCAACCGCTTTTTTAACGGCCTCAAACGCCTCTTTTTGCTCGCTGTACTCGTGGCACAGCAGCAGAACGTCACAGCCTGCGTTAAGCGCCATTACGCAGCCCCTGCCGATGCCGTAGTGGTCGGATATTGCCTTCATCTCCATGCCGTCGGAAACGATAAGCCCACGGAAACCCATTTGGGTACGCAAAACGTCCGTAAGCAACACCTTGGAAAGGGTGGAGGGCAGCTCGTCAAAGGACTTGTAAAGGCAATGGCTGCTCATAAGCGCATCGCTTTCCAAAAGGTGAAGGAAGGGGTACATATTGTAATTGAGAAGGGACTCCTTAGGGTCCTCGATAATAGGCAGCTCAAGGTGAGAATCCTTAGTGCTGGAGCCTGCCCCCGGAAAATGCTTTATACAGCTTAAAGCGCCGCTTTCCTGAACGCCGCGGACAAAGGCGGCAGCGTTTTTCAAGACCGCCTCTTTGGTGGCGCCGTAGCCCCTTATGTTTATAAGGGGGTTGCAAAGCCCATCGTTTATCTCAAGACAGGGGGCAAGGTTAAGGTTTATACCCATTTTAAGCATATCGCTGCCGATTATTTTGCCCGTATGATAGGGGGCATCGGCAACAGCGGTAGCCGCCGTGGTAAGGGGGCTTGCGGGGAAGGTAACGTCCTTAAACAAACGCACTACCATGCCGCCCTCCTGGTCGATGGAAACCAGCGGGAAAGAGCCCGTTACGCTTAAGGTATATTCGTATACCTCTTTCATAAACGCCTTCATTTGCTTGGTGTCTTTATAGTTGCGGGCAAAAAGAATGTAGTTGCCTATTTTGTACTGCTTTATAAATTCTGCGTAGCGGCTGTCCAGGGCAGTTCCCGGCAGACCTACCATTATTACCTGTCCTATCAGCTCGTCGGCAGTCATTTGGTCAACGGGTTTTATGCTGTAATCAATCATGGCTTTCTCCTTTTTTGTTACTGTTTTTTGTATATAGCTTTGCCTTCTCTTATTGTTTGAAAAACGTTTACGTCACCGTCCACCACGGCAAAATTAGCCAGCTTGCCCGGGGCAATGCTGCCCATGCGCTTAAACTCGCCAAGACATTTTGCGGGGTTTTCGGTAGCAAGCTTTACTGCGGCGGCAAGGTCAATACCCAGAAAATCCATTGCGTTTTTTACCGCAACGTTCATCTTAAGCACGCTGCCCGCAAGGGTGCCGTCATCCAAGCGTGCCTCCTTGCCCTTAAGGGTTATCCGCTGCCCGCCCGGCTCTAAATACTGACCGTCTGCCAAGCCTTTGACACGCAAAGCGTCGGTTATCAGCACCAATTTATCCGCAGGCTTGGTCTTGTGCAGCAGCTTTACTGCAGGGGGCGAAAGATGGACGCCGTCACAGATAGCCTCGCAGTACAGCCCGTCAATAAGCATTGCCGCCCCTGCCACACCCATACGGCGGTGGTGTACGGGGCTTTGGGCGTTGTAGGTGTGGGTAACGCAGGACACACCTGCCGTTACTGCCTTTTCTACCTGCTCGTAGCCGGCGGCGGAATGCCCTACGGACACCTTAACGCCTGCCGATATTAGGTAGCCCACCAGCGCCTCTGCGGCGGGGTCCTCTATAGCCATGGAAACAAGCCTTATATTTTTGCCGCTGACCGCCTCGTAATGCTTAAAGGCTTCAACCGATGGCGATACGGCGTACTCGGGCAGTTGCGCCCCCAAGAAATCACGGGAGATAAAGGGGCCCTCTAAATGAACGCCCAAAACCATTGCGCCCTCCCCGGGGGAACGGTCTATATGCGCCTTTACGGCGGCAAGGGCGTTATCTATATACTCAACGCTGTGGGTGGTTGTGGTGGCAAGAAAGGCGGTGGTGCCTTCACGGGCAAGCGCCGCTGCCATTGTGCCTACGGCGGCTTGGGTGCCGTCTATCACGTCGGCGCCGTCGGCACCGTGGACGTGCTGGTCGATAAAGCCGGGAACGAGATATTTGCCCTCGTCAAGCTCTAAAAGCCCTTCCAAGGCAAGGTCGCCAACCGCTTGTATAACGCCGTTGTTTATAAGCAAATCTGTTTTTACAAACTTGCCGTCGATTAAAATATTGCTGTTTTTAAAGCCCTTAATTTGCTCCATGGCAATCTCCCCCCACCTTTGTTATTACACCCGAAAGCTGTTGCAGGTTTCGGCATCTATGGGCAAAGCGTTGGGTGCCAGCAGGCGTTGAAGCTCCTCATCGAGGGAGCTTGCAAGCCTTGGCTTTTCGGGCGTTGCCTGCAGGTCGTACTTATTGCCCTCGTAGGGGTCGCTGTTGGCAAAGCAATAAAAACCCATGCTTGCCAGCGCCTTATAATCCAAGGCGGGGGTTCTGTTGCGGTCTATTGCCTTTATGCCGCAAAGCCTTTGCGCAAGGCCCTCGGTACGCTCTTTGTCCTCTGCCGCAAAGTCGGGGATGGCACCCTCCATACTGTTGGCAACTATTATGCGCCCCGCAAGGTCCCGTGCAAACCATATTATACTATGATAGGCCGCCGTGTTGTTATCTATACGCACTTTATAGTCTCCTTTTTTACAAACTGTTTGCCCGTGGAACAAAGCACTCACGGATAAACCGCAACAACCTGCTTAGCAACATTATAACACATTTGGGTAAATTTGGGGACGTTTTTTATTTAGGATTTAAGAGCCCCACACCACGTAGTCAACGCCGCTAAACTTATTGTCATCGTCCTCGCCGAAGAAAACGAAGGCGTATCCGTCAAGCGTTGCAAGGAAGGGAACGTCGAAGTCCAGCGGGTCATACTGAAGAAGCAGACCGGGCCTGTAATCGCTGTCGTCCACGTCATTGCCGGGACGGCCGAGAAGCTTGGTGCCGTCATAATCTGCATCAACCTTTTCAAAGGTGATAACGTAGGTATCGGTCAAGCCCTTGATGTTGCACTCGTCATTGTAATCGTCAATAACTATCCTTGGCTCTTCCAAGCTGTAATCCACCATCATATAAAGCTGGTCGGAGGGGTACATCTCGGCATCGAGGAAGAAATACAGGTATCCCTCGTGGGGCAGTCGGCAGTCGGGGTCAAGGTCCTTTATGTCCTCGCATCTGATCTGGGCGAAAAACACGCCGTCATCGGGGTACGGGTTATCCATGGACAAGGGCAGGCAGGGGCGGCCGAAAAACTTGCTGCAGCTTTCGTCGATCATTTCGTCGGGCTTAACCTTTCTTACCTTCATGGCTATGGCGTAATCTGCATTTTTGGCAAGGTCGATAAGCTCAAAATCAAAAACCATATTATCGCCCTTTATTTCACATTCGGCATGGATCTTTCCGTCAACAAAATCGTAGTGATGGTTATAAAAATACTGCAAGCCCTTTAACGTGTAGCAGATAGAGGTCATATTATAACCCGTATCGCCGTCAAGCCATACGTTTGTGTTAAAGGGCGGCACGTTAGGAAGGCTTGCGCAGCCGCTTTTTCGGTAAGGCACAACCGCCGTTGCCTCGGCTGCTACGGTTCCGTCCTTTTTTACTTGCTTGCCGATTACTTTTAAAAACTTTTTGTCTTCCATTTTGCCAATCTCCGTAATTTTTTGGGATGTTATCAGTCAAACATCACGTTGGGGTTCATAAGCTTAGGGCATCTCCATTTTATTCCCATTTGGGCAAAATACTCTTCCATCAAGGACCAGCGCTGATACCCCACGTGCAGGTCACCGACCTTGTCGATCTCCGCCTCTACCTTCCACATAACCCTTTGAAAAGCCTCGGCAAAGCCCGGGGTAAACTCTACGGGGTCAACCTTTAAGCCATCCTCGGTAATACCCTTAAGTACGGTTGCGGCATACTTGCCGTGCTCTTTTTTTATTTCTTCCTCGTGGGGCTTTACCTGCATTGACTTGGGAAACGCCCGATTAAGTCGGTAATATTTTTGCATTGCATAAGCATACTCTTCCCCATCGCCGCTATCCTTGGCCGCTGCGGCTGCCCCTTTAAAGCACGCCATTGCCTTATCCCTTTGGCAAGCCTTGGCGTAATACTCAGCCGCTTCCGTATAGAAAACGGCACGGTTTTGCGGCGGTATATCGCCCTTGGATTCCGTCACCGTCACAAGCTCGTCCGCAAGGCCGGGGTAGGCAAACCAATACCTGCCCTTTGCCTTTATTTTTATAAGCAGACAGCAAAAAATTGCATATTCATCCGAGGACAGCCCACCGCACTTTTCTTTTGTGCTTTCGCCAAAAAACTTAACAAGCTCCACGGGGATCCTATCGTGTGCCGTAGTATCCATGGCAAGGGTATAAAGGTACGGAAAAATCACGCTTAATTCCTTGCCGTCTATACTTCCCTTTTGAAGGATGGCCTTCAAAAGCTTTTGGTTTTCCGCCTCAAATACGTGGATATCGTCGATCAATTTAAGGATTTCGTCCTTATACGGGGTAGCCTTTGCTACCTCCTCAAGGAACGCCTTGTTGTTTTCCCGCTTTATTCGCTCAAGAAACCTTGTATCGGTTATTCTGAAAAGCGCGGTCTTTAAGTCACGCTGAACGGAAAAATACGTCCTTGGGCAGCCAATCAAAAAGCCAAGCTTTTCGATAGCTTCATCAATTGCGGGGGTTACGTCCCTATAGACATCTAAATGGGGATACCCCAAGTTTTGTTCCATTTTTTCACTTCCTTGCAGCAATCGCACTATCAGTTAAATTTGATCCTTGGGTTAAGCTCTTGGGGCGATTTCCAATCAATGCCTTTCTTCTGTCAAGAGTGGGCCTGAACGCCCGCATCGTCATCAAAATAATAATCTTCAAGCCAGGCAAGAGCGTCTTTACTGCCAAGCTCGGCGGCTTCCTTCATCAACGCAACCGCCTCGTTTATATCTGCTTGGACACCGTCCCCCGCTTCGTAGGCAAGCCCCCTGCGGTACATTGCGTCGGCATCGCAGTTTTCTGTCTCAAACAAGGGCAGGGACGCCTTGTATTCCTTAAGGCTTAAAGGGGAAAAGGTTATTTCAAAGCTTAAGCACTCGTCAACCCAGTCGCCTGCCACCTGATATCCGCTGCTGAAGGAGATATGTGCCGTTTTGTTCAGCGGAATGCGGTATTCCCCTTTTTTGGGCACGTCAAGCGTTACCCCGTCAGCATCAAGCTTTTTGACGGTTGCCCTCTCCATAAGCCCAATAAGCGTTACCTTGCAGCCTTGGGTTATCTCTTCATCGTAAACGCCGCGGTCACCCGCTACCGAATTATTCTTTTCCTTTGTTTCGTCCCATTTGATATGCAAATAATACTTTTTTGTCATCTTACTTTTTCCACTCCTCGCTGTCGGGATCACGAGAGGTTGACAAAGGGGTGCTGTCTGCGTAAGGTGCCATATCGTCCTTGCGCTGTCTGCGTGCAACGGATTTGTAACACAGATTTACAAACTCATCAAAGTTATCAATAATATACTTTACCTCTTCGCTACCTGTCAGTCGGTAATACTTTTCGTAAAGCTCAAGGGCTTTTTGGGAATTAAAACAGCTAAAGTCGCCATCCTTGCGGATACGATGATATTTGCCGCAGCCGATCTCTGCCATAAACCTAAGCTCCTCTGCCGTGGGGGCAAGGGACTTTTCTTTTATCAATTCAAGGGCTCTTTTCTGCTGAGGCTTTGGAGAGGTGTTGATAAAAGAGCTCCAAAGCGGTAAATCCGATAAAAGCCCCGAAATTTCCTCGCAGCTTTTCGGTGCAGGACAGGTGACAACCTCATCTGCCAAGGCTTGAAGGCTGAAACCTTCCACGTCACGGTCATTCATACATTATTCCTCCCGCTATGCACTTGTTATAATTTGAATAACGCCAGGCACAGCACGTCTGCGCCCTTTAGTATATCGTTCTTAATCATGTTTACCTCATCCCCGATGCGAAATGCGCTTTTTGGCAGCTTGGCAACCGGCATTAGGTCTTCGGCTTTAAGCACCTGCGGCTCTGCAAATACAAAAATCGCTTCGGCTTTTTGGGTGTCGATATCAAAACCGACGCCAAGGCTGCCGTCGTTGTAGAGCGTATATACAAACAGCTTATCGGGATCAGCCTTCTCCCCATTGACGGTAAAGCTATATTCCGACTCTGCCTTCATCCCGTAGGCTTCCCATACACCGTCGGGATCGTCATCCTCCAGTCTATACTCCACAAACAAGATTTTAGATGCACCGTTCTTCATTCCCACGGTAGTCCACTCTCTGCGGATGCTGCCGTGGGGTGGGACATTCCAGTCGTACATAATGCAAACGTCTTTTTCTTCTTCGTCTATGCCGTATGTTTTTTCACAGTTGAAATAATAATGTTCCCAAGCCATATTGTTATTCCTCACTTTCTCTTACTTAAGCAGCAATACAACTTCCGTTGCAGCGATCGTATCATAGGCGACACCCTCACCACGAAAAATGGTATCCCGTTCTCTATAATTCAGGGTGAACACCTTGCTGTTTCCGACAGCGCCCTTGCGGCAGAAATACAGCACATCATCTACCAGAGCCCGAACAGAAACGCCCTGGACCCATATAAATTCGTTGTTTTTCAGATATTCCAGAGGGTAATCCCGAATCCGCTCACTATCCGAGGAAAAACCGGAGGTATTGGAGCCGCCGATGCCCATATACCCGGGCATGATGCGCACCGCTTTGACCCGTTTGTTGTCCCTGACCATAAAACGCTCCAGCCCGAGTATTTCTTCATCAGGGAGCCGTTCAAGAGTCTCACAGAAGGTCAGCACTGCACGCTTATATTCGTCGCCGACACCAAAAGAGACGGCATCCGTGCCCGAATTTTCAACCCAATTCTGACTATCCGTCCAATAAAGACGATTGCTCACCACTGCACGCAGGGTTTTTGTTCCCATCTGGATAAAATCACCGCCGGCAAGTTCCTCCAGAGAATAAGCCTTTACTGTTTCCGGCTTGCCGTAGCAGTTGTCCGCTGATAGATCACAGAATCCGGTATGGATCTCGATGCCGACGGCATCGTCATTGTCCTCGACCAAGA
>JAZUNS010000030.1:0-3677 GCA_045604285.1 Eubacteriales bacterium | reverse complement strand
ATGTCAGTTTACAGTCCCTTTCCGCAAAGCGGAAGCCTGAGAGCGTTACTCCTTCGGCAGCATAAAGCTTCTTCTGCAAACGTCGTACATAATATTTTTTACGATTATACAACATTCGCCGACACATTGCAACACTTTTTTCAACATAATGTAATATATTTTTTCAAAGAGGTATGGGGTTTGCCATCGGGCAAGTGGCAAAGAAACGGTTAAGAAGTTGCAGGTGAACATGGCAAATATCCGCAAAAAAATGGGTGTAACGCCCGGTGAGGCAAAATATATTTTTAACGAGCCGGGCGTGGGCTACCGCATGGATGCCACCTGCTGATTGTATCTATCGGTAAAATTTGCTTTTTGTTAATACTTTTTTGCAAAACAATGTCTATACTATATTTAATCAGCGTATGGAGGTTTACAATTATGAAAATAGCTTTTTTTGATACAAAGCCTTATGATAAGCCGTCCTTTGACAAATACGGCGCACAGCACGGCATTAAGTTTAAATATTTTGAAGCCAAGCTTAACGAGGACACCGTAAAGCTTGCCAACGGATACGACGGTGTTTGCGTATTTGTTAATGATACGGTAAACGCACCCGTTATTGACAAGCTTGCGGAAATGGGCATAAAGGTGCTGGCGTTGCGCTGTGCGGGCTTTAACAACGTGGATATGAAATACGCCTTTGGCAAGCTTCACGTTTTGCGTGTTCCCGCTTACTCTCCCTATGCCGTGGCAGAGCATACCATGGCGCTGCTGCTTACCTCGGTGCGCCGCATACACAAGGCGTATATCAGGTCCCGTGATTTTAACTTCAGCCTTGGGGGGCTTACGGGCTTTGACCTTTACGGCAAGACCGTTGGCGTTGTTGGTACCGGTCGTATAGGCAGGGTGTTTATTGATATTTGCCGCGGCTTTGGCATGAAGGTTTTGGCTTACGATAAGTTCCCTTTTCCGGGGCTTGATAACGGCGATACCGTAAGATACGTAGACACCGACGAGCTGTTTGCGAACAGCGATATTATATCCTTACATTGCCCTCTTACCGAGGAAACCTATCACATGATAAACGGCAAGACCTTTGATAAATGCAAGGACGGTGTGGTTTTGCTTAACACCTCAAGAGGTGCTCTTGTGGATGCAGAGGCGTTGCTTTCCGCCATAAAATCCCACAAGGTCGGCGCCGCCTGCCTTGACGTTTACGAGGAGGAATCGGATTTGTTTTTTGAGGACAACTCCGACCATATTATGGAGGATGACGTGCTTGCACGGCTTATCTCAATGCCTAACGTTATAGTGACCTCTCACCAAGCCTTTTTGACCGAAGAAGCGCTGGAAAATATTGCGGAAACAACGGCGCAGAATTTGGTGGATTTCTTTGGGAACGGTAGGTGTGCCAACGAGCTTTGCTACCGCAACGGCAACACTGAGGATTGCAAGGACGGCAAGTGTTTTTAATATTGACCGTTTAAAAAACCAACCCCAAAAGGAGAAGTTGAAATGAACGCAGGCTGTTTTGTAAAAATACTATCCGTGCTTTTGGCTGTGCTTTTTGTTTTCGGCGGCTGTAACACGGCAGGAAGCGGAGATGAAAGCGAAGTGAGCAAGCCCGTGGAAAACGAATACGAAGGCAGTCTTAAGCTTGTTACAAGCGAGGACGGCAAAACGGTAACCATATCCTACAAGGTAGACGGCGAGGAGGTATCCTACACCGTACCCAATAACGCCAATTATCTTTCCGGCGGGTTTGGTGCCACCGACGATTTGGGCCGCACCCTGGAAAACTCCGGCACGGTGGGGATATACGGCGAAAACGGTGAGCATTACGTGGGGCTTTTCTATTTTCTTTGGCACGGCGAGCACGGCGACAACGGCGCCTACGACCTGCAAAAGATTATGGACACCTATGGCGAGCTGGCTAAAAACGCCAACGCCGTGGACCCCGAAACGGGCGAGCGACTTTACGGCAACGTAGGCGATATGCATTGGTTTGCAGAGCCCCTTTACGGCTACTATTACGCTAAGGATGAGTGGGTGGTGCGTAAGCACATGGAGCTGCTTTCCAACGCTAACATTGACTTTTTGTATTTTGACGTAACCAACGGCTTTATATATAAAGAAAACGCCCTTAACGTAATGCGTATATGCCACGAGCTTAACGAGCAGGGCTACGACGCACCCCAGGTTGTGTTTTACACAAATTCCAACTCCGCCGGGGTTATGAAACAGCTATACGACGAAATCTACAGCCAAAATCTGTACCCCGACACCTGGTTTTACGTTGACGGTAAGCCCTGCATAGTGGGCGTTTACGAGGGCAACGTGGACGATTTCTTTACGGTTAAGCTGGCGCAATGGCCCAACGAAAGCGTTAAGAAAAACAGTTGGCCCTGGATGGATTTTAAGTGGCCGCAAAGAGTATTTAAGGACGGCGAGGGCAAGAAAAGCGCAATAAGCGTTTCCATTGCCCAGCACAACGAATCCATCACCTTCAGCGATTCCTCTCTTTACGGCTACGCACTTAACCGTGGCAGAAGCTTTGGCTTTAAAAACGCAGTTGCCAAGAACATGCAAAAATACCGTGAGCAATACGATGCCGACAACAGCCTGACCCTGCAAGGAATAAATTTCCAGGCTCAATGGGATAAGGCCATCAGCGCCGACGTTCCCTACGTTTTGGTAACGGGCTGGAACGAATGGGTGGCACAGCGTCAAAACGGTGCGGCGTTGAGGAATGACGAAGACCTTGTTTATTTTGTTGACACGGCTTCTATGGAGTTTAGCCGCGATGCCGAGATGATGCGCGGCGGATATTTTGACAACTACTATATTCAGTTGATATACAACGTACAAAGGCTTAAGGGTGCGGCGCCCGTGATAGTGCAGGACGCACGTAACGCCATTGACGTAACGGGGAGCTTTGACCAATGGAAGAAAGTGGCTGTTACCTACACCGACCCCAAGGGCGATACCGCCGACAGAAACGCCATGGGCTTTGGGCAAACCACGTATACGGATAATTCGGGTAACAACGATATTATTGAGGCTAAGGTTACCCACGATACCAAAAAACATTATTTTTACGTTAAAACGGCGGCACCCGTTACAAAATACAGCGAAGATCAGGCATGGATGCAGCTTTTTGTTAACACGGACAAGGACGGTAAAAACGGCTGGAACGGCTACGACTATCTTATTAACTCTGTACCGGAAAGCGATACCGTTACTGCGGTTGCTGCCTGCGGCACCGAGGACGGAGCCCTTACCCTTAAGGAAACGGGCAAGGTAAGCTATAAGGTTGACGGTAACGAAATGATGATTTGCGTTCCCCTTGAAACGCTGGGTATTGACAGCTTTGAAGAGATTTATCTGGAGTTTAAGTGGGCAGATGCCAAGGGCGTTAAGTACACCCGCATGGAGGATTTTTACCTTTACGGCGACGTTTCACCCTTAGGAAGGCTTAACCATATTTATCAGAATTATATTCCCAAAACGGAAGAATAAAGGAAATGACGAGGGCGATCCCCTCGTCATTTCAGACCGCTGACAAAGGCACAGAACACGAAAAATATAAAAAATCGATTACAACAAAGTTGAAAAGTCGGGAAAGCTCCCGACTTTTCTGCAATTCATCGTATTTTTTCGTTCAAAACGAACCTCGGCTCACAGTACATTAGTAC
>JAZUNS010000029.1:0-4606 GCA_045604285.1 Eubacteriales bacterium | reverse complement strand
CACCGTGTTTTCCGGTGTTCCCTCACGCAGCTCAGTTAGTATAACACCCTTTTACCCTTTTGTCAATACCTTTTTTTGATTTTTTTAAAAAAACTTTTCTACCTTATATTATATATGGGCAAATTTGCTACCCTTTTTGCAAAAAAAGTTTTTTTAAAGACGCATAAATTTCACCGTACATATAGAGAGAGCCCAAAGCTAAAATCGGGGTGTTTTTGTCCCCAAGGCTGACTGCCATAGCCACGCCTTCCTCTACCGTTTTTGCAGCCTGTGCATCGCCGCCCAAAGAAATTATTTTTTCCGCAAGCTTATCCGACGGTAACGCCCTTGGGTTGCCCGGCGTAACGGTGATGAATTTTTTTGCTATTGGTAAAAGCATTTTTATTTCTGCATGGTAGTCCTTGTCTGCCATAACGCCCAGAAGCACCACGCCTTCGCCGTAGCGTTCCGCAAAGCATTGAACGGCCGCAGCCACGCCCTGGGGGTTGTGGCCGCCGTCATAAATAAAGACGGGGTTGTCCATAAGCTTTTCAAACCTGCCGCGCCAGCTTACCGAAGCCAGGCCCGCTTTTACGTGGGCTTCCGTTACAGCAAAGCCTTTTTGAGCGAGAACCTTGCATACGGTTATAGCCATCAAGGCGTTTCGGTACTGATAGCTGCCGAAAAGGGGTACGAAGTATTCTTCCCCTTTATACTCAAAGGATATGCCGTTGTTTAACAGTTTTTTATTTTCTATTGCATCGTACTGTGGAACTATGCAGTCGCACCCGACTTTTTTGCAGGCGGAAATGATAACAGCCGAAGAAGCGGCGGTGTTGTTTGCCGAGACCACGGTTGTGCCTTTTTTTATTATGCCGGCTTTTGCCGCAGCGATGCTTTCAAGGCTGTTGCCAAGAACGCCCATGTGGTCAAAATCTATTTCCGTTATAACGGCAACCTCGGGTGCGCGGATAACGTTAGTAGAATCCAGCTCGCCACCCAGGCCTACCTCCAGCACCACAACGTCACACCCTTGACGTTTGAAATATTCAAAGCTGATTGCCGTGACAAGCTCAAATTCCGTTGGGTGATCCTCCATGCTTTCTGCATAGGGCTTGACGTATTCGGTTATTTCCGCGAGCTCGGCATCGGTTATTTCGACACCGTTTACCTGCATACGCTCGTTAAAACGCAATATATACGGTGAAGTATAAAGCCCCACTTTGTAGCCCCCCTGCCTTAGCACGGCGGCAGTCATGGCGCTGACCGAGCCTTTGCCGTTTGTGCCCGCCACGTGGACAAAACGCAAATTTTTATGGGGGTCGCCCATAAGGCTTAAAAGCTTTACGGTGCGTTCAAGCCCCGGACGGCTGCCCATCCAGGACACGCTGTGAATATACTCCAACGCTTCGTTTACAGTCATTATTTATCACCTGCCACAAACTTTTCCAGCCCTTTTTGAGAGCGGATCCACCTTATCACAAGATACTCTATAGCGCCCATAACCACGGACAGAGCCAATCCGATAGCTATGCCGTAATAGGGCATGGAATAGTAAACTATCTTTGCAATGGATTTTATACCAACCTGTCCTATAAGATGTGCCGCAAGTACCGCAACAGCAGTTTGAAGCTTACGGTTTTTCCTTATAATATAAGGGACGACGCCGGAAATAACGCCCACCGAGGCAGCGCCCAGAGATATTATAGGGTTGATTGCCGGGTTGCTTGACATTATACAGCTTACGGCGTCGGCGCAAACGCCCACCGCCCCGCCTACAACGGGGCCGAAGATCAAGCCCGCAAGAATAATGGGAGCGTTTTCCAAGGTGAATCTGTAATACCCGTTGTAGGTAAACGCATTTTTACAGATAATACCTATAACGGCACTGATCGCCGCCAGCATTGCAGCCGTAGTCAACACTTTAACTGATAGCTTTTTGTTGTTTTTGGACATAAAAAATCCCCTCCTTTACTTTTAGTCGTCATATCAAAGCACGAAAAAAATAAAGAGGGTGCAAAAATATGCGACAGCGGGATGCTAACCCGATACCGCAAGCTTGCTGCAAAGCTTTTCGTCCGCCGGCAACTCCCCGTCCGGCAAGCACTTTACGCATCGAGTTATACTCTGCCGCTAACATATTAGCACAGACGCAGGTATATGTCAACACTTTTTGCTTTTTGGCACGCACAATAGGCTTTTGCCAAAGTTTTTTAGCACTTGACAGTTTTTGTTAACAAAAAGTTCACAAATTTTCTTGTTTTTGGGTATTGACAACAGCAAAATTGGGTGTATAATCATAGGTGTTAGCAGACAAAGCGTTTGAGTGCTAACAAGTTTCAGCAAAGTTCGAGTGGAGAGTGCCAACAATGGAATTATCCGAGCGCAAACAACGCATACTAAAATCAATAGTTGACGAATATATACGCTCCGGCGAGCCGGTAGGTTCCAAGTATATTTCAGCCGCTTTGCCCGACACGCTTTCGAGCGCAACAGTGCGCAACGAGATGAGCGAGCTGGCAGAGATGGGCTACCTTGATAAGCCCCACAGCTCTGCAGGACGCATACCTACCACCAAAGGGCTTAACACTTATATCGACGCTTTGATGGAAAGCTACAACCTTAGCCTTGAGGAGCTGAACGTGCTTAACGAGCTGCTTGAATATAAGGTTGGCGAGTTTGGCAAGCTGCTTACCCAAGCTGCAAGGGCGTTATCCCACATAACCAACTACACCGCAATTTCGGTGCTTAAGGCTCAGGCGGTATCGGTTGAACGCTTTAAAACGGTATATATTGATGAAAACAGCTTTTTGCTTGTGATGAAGTGCGGCAGCGAGGACGTTAAAACAAAGGTAGTTAACGCTGAGGCTTGCACCGAAACGAAGCTTGCAGTTTTAGAAAAGGCGTTAAACGCCTGTCTTACGGGGCTGACGGCAGAGCAGATAACCCTGCCCGTTATTTTAAAGCTGGAGGAAAGTGCAAAGACAGCGGCAGAGCTTATACATCCTACCCTGCGCACCGTACACAATCTTTTGGGCAGCGTTGAAAAAGAAGACGTGCAGGTTGAAGGGCTTACTAAGCTTCTTACCTACCCCGAGTTTTTTGACGTAAGCAAGGCAAAAGAGGTGCTGGGGGTTTTGGAAGAAAAGCACGCACTGGTAAACAGGCTGACGGGTGGTATGCCCGGCAAGCCCAACGTGGTAATGACCGGCGAGGGACTGACCGAAGCCAACGCCAGCGTGGTGTTTTACCCCATAAGCTCCGGCGGGCAAACGGTGGGCGCCATAGGCGTAATCGGTCCCAAGCGTATGGATTATAAAAAAGTAATAGCCAGCCTTGAATATTTTGCGGCTGGGTTATCCGACGAACTGAAAAACGGCAAAGAAGGAGACGATACCGATGAATAACGAAGAAGAAAAGGTAATTAACAGCGAAGAGAGCCAGCCTGAAAAAGACCCCAAGGAAAGCAAAGCCAAGCTTAAGGCAAAGCTGCTTGTGGCTGAGGACAAAGCCGAAAAGGCAGAGGCGGAGCTTGCTGAGCTTAACGATAAATATCTAAGACTTGCGGCGGAGTACGACAACTTCCGCAGACGCAGTGTCAAAGAGAAGGAAGGGCTTTATGCCGACTCCTTTGCAGAGGCGGTAAGCGCAATATTACCCGTTATTGATAATGCAGAGCGTGCAGCCGAGTATGCAACCGACGACAGCGAGCTTGCCAAAGGTGTTATAATGCTTAACAAGCAGCTTAAGGACGTGCTTACCAAGATGAAGGTTGAAGAGATAGCCCCCGACGGCGAACAGTTTGACCCCAATTTGCACAATGCGATAATGCACGAAGAGGACGACGAAAGTCCCGAAAACACGGTTTCGCAAACCTTACAAAAGGGCTACAAGATAGGCGACAAGGTTATACGTCACGCCCTGGTTAAGGTAGTAAATTAGTAAAAAACACTTATATATATTAGGAGGTATTTTATTATGGCAAAAATTATAGGTATTGACCTTGGTACAACCAATTCCTGCGTTGCAGTTTATGAGGGCGGCGAGCCTCAGGTTATAACCAACACCGAAGGCGAAAGAACCACCCCTTCCGTAGTAGCTTTTTCCAAGACCGGCGAGCGTATGGTTGGCCAAGTAGCTAAAAGACAGGCTATAACCAACCCCGACAGAACCATCATCTCCATTAAGAGAGACATGGGCTCTTCCAAGAAGGTTGCTATCGACGGCAAGAACTACACCCCCCAGGAAATTTCCGCAATGGTGCTTCAAAAGCTTAAGGCAGACGCAGAAAGCTACCTTGGCACCACCGTTACCAAAGCGGTTATCACCGTACCCGCATACTTCTCTGACGCACAGCGCCAGGCAACCAAGGACGCAGGCAAAATTGCAGGTCTTGAAGTGCTTCGTATAATCAACGAGCCCACCGCAGCAGCTCTTGCTTACGGTCTTGACAAGGACATTGACCAGAAGGTTATGATCTTTGACCTTGGCGGCGGTACCTTTGACGTATCTCTTCTTGAGATAAGCGACGGCGTGTTTGAAGTGCTAGCAACTGCAGGTAACAACCGTCTTGGCGGTGACGACTTTGACGAAAAGATCATCGACTGGATAGTTGTCACCTTTAAGA
>JAZUNS010000028.1:0-2057 GCA_045604285.1 Eubacteriales bacterium | reverse complement strand
AAGGTGCATATAACTCGCCGTAAGGCGAATATAACTGAATACGACAAGTTTCTGTCGAAACTTGTCGTTTTCTGGTCGAGATGACAGGATTCGAACCTGCGGCCTCTTCGTCCCGAACGAAGCGCGCTACCAAACTGCGCTACATCTCGTTATTCGCCGTAAATTCAAAGAATATTATAATACAAGCTTGCCTTGTTGTCAAGGACAAAATTTGTGCCTGCGGTGTTGACAAATCCCGTTTTTCGGGGCTATAATATCCCTTGACGGAGAGGTGAATGTGCTTGGAAATTAACAATTGCTCCTGCGGGAGGGCTCATTATTGCGCCGTAGAACAGGTTTTGACCGGGAATGGCGTTGCCAAAGAAGCAGACAAACTGCTGGTAGGGCTTAAAAATGCCGTTGTGGTTGCCGATGAAAATACAATGGCTGCTTTCACAGCTGCAGGCGGTAACTTAAAGGCGTCAAACGTAACCGAGGTTATCTTCCCCGGGGAGCCCGTGCTTGTTCCCGACGAAACAGCCATAGCGAAAATTGAAGATAATCTGTGTGCCGAGACCGAGGCTGTTGTGGGCATAGGCGGCGGCACGGTCAACGATCTTTGCAAATACGTTGCTTTTAAGCACGGTTTGCGTTATATTTACGTTGCAACCGCACCCTCTATGGACGGTTACGCCTCCGACGGTGCTGCGCTTATACTTGAGGGGATGAAGGCTACGGTAAAGACCTGCCCGCCCCGGGTAATTATATGCGATACCGAAATTTTACAGAACGCACCTATCGAGCTTATCCGTGCCGGGATAGGGGATATTTTAGGCAAGTTTAGCTGCCTTAACGATTGGCTTTTGGCGTCCTTTGTAAAGGGCGAGTATTTTTGCCGTGAAATTTATGACCGTGTATACGCCTATGCCGTTAAAGTGGCTGATAATATTGGTGCTATACTTAGCAGGGAAGGCAACGCAATTTCTTTGCTTACCGAAGCGCTCTTGTACGTAGGTGTGGAGATGAGCTATGCAGGCTCTTCACGTCCGGCGTCGGGCAGCGAGCATCACATGGCACATTTTTTCGAGATACAAGCTTTGGAAAACGGCAGAAAGCATCAACCCCACGGCGTGGACGTGGGCTGTGCCTCTTACTACACGGCGCTGCTGAGAGAGAAAATAATACAAAGCGAGCTTGCCCCAAGCTTTTCCTTTGAAGCCGAGGAATATTACAATCATTTAAGCGACCTGCTTCCGAGGGCTATCGGAGGAATAAAGGAGCTGCAAATCAAAACCGCGCTTCATGGCAACGGTACGGGCAATTACGATATGCAGGGTATTAAAGCCGTACTTGCCAAGGCGCCTTCTGCTGCCGAAATGCGACGTCTTTTGTCTGCCGCAGGCTTGCCGCCCGAACAGCTTGAAAGCTTCTACGGCAGGGAATTGGTGGCGGATGCAATAAAATACGGCAAAGAGCTTAAAGACCGCTTTACTGTTTTGTGGCTGTATGAGTATTTGGGATGGGAGAATTTTGAGATATGAGCAATTATTGGAATCAATCCGTTGATAACATAAAAATAGTAGGGCATAGAGGTGCCAAGGCGCTTTGGCCGGAAAACACCATGCTTTCCTTTGAGAATGCAACAAAGCTTGGGGTAGACGGCTTGGAGATGGACCTTAACCTGACCCGTGACGGCAGGCTTGCTGTTATACACGACGAAACCGTAAACCGTACTACCGACGGAAACGGCCTTGTTTCGGATTTTACCATGAGCGAGCTTAAAGCGCTTAACGCAGGTGCCGTGTTGCCGGATTTCGGCGTACAGCGCATACCGGAGTTTGACGAGTTTTTGGATTTTGTAGAGCATACATCCTTGGCGCTGAACGTGGAGGTTAAGCAAAACAGCATAGAAACCGCAGATAAGGCGATAGCCGCCCTTGACAGACGCGGAATGCTTGACCGCACCGTGCTTACTTGCTTTCACGGTGACGTTACCACCTATATGCATGAAAAATACGGCGTAAAAACCCAAGGCTTTCCAAAGCATAGAGTTATTGGCTATAAAGAAGGCTGTTACG
>JAZUNS010000027.1:0-9327 GCA_045604285.1 Eubacteriales bacterium | reverse complement strand
ACGCTTACCGTATGGCTTACGACAGTTATTTGGCTGACCCCGATGGATACAAGGTTGACCCCATGTGGAAGAAGGAAACCGAAAGCGTAAGCCACAGAGAGTACGATACGGGCTTTTTCTTCATCTCCCCTCACGAAAGCGCCAAGGTGTGCAGCGCCAACGTGTACCTTAACGATAGGGCGTATCTTGCCACCGTAAGCGGATATGACAGCGAAACCGGACTTGCAAGGTGCATACAGCGCAACAAGTTTTCCGTGGGTGACAGGGTGCAAATACTAAGCCCCGGCTGCGGCGGCAGAGAAGCCGTGGCGGAAAAGCTTTATAACGAAGAAATGGAAGAGATAGAGAACGTCCCCCATCCCAAGCAGGTGTTTTATGCCAAGCTTGGCGAGGTAAAGGAATGGGACATAATCAGATGTGGAGAATAAAATGCTTGACAAATTAACCAAACGCATTATCATAATCTGTGGGCACTACGGCGCAGGCAAGACCAACGTGGCAGTAAACCTTGCCAAGCTTGCCGCTGCAAAAGGCAAAAAGGTGACGGTGGCTGACCTTGACGTGGTAAACCCCTATTTTAGAACCGCCGATAACGCCGATGAGCTTAAAGCTTTGGGCATCCGTTGCATAATACCGCAGTTTGCCAATACAAACGTGGATATTCCATCCATCCCGCCGGAATTTCTTTCCGTCTTTGACGGTGACGATTTTTCCGTAATAGACGTGGGCGGTGACGACGGAGCCATTGCCGTATCGGTCTACAAGGAAAAATTTGAAAAACACGGCTACGATATGCTTTACGTGTACAACGCCTGCCGTTCTCTTACCGCAACGGTAGAGGAAGCAGAGCAGTCCCTAAGGGATATCGAGGCAATGTCACGCCTTAGCTTCAGCG
The DNA here is from genome assembly GCA_045604285.1 of Eubacteriales bacterium. Lineage (GTDB taxonomy): Bacteria > Bacillota > Clostridia > Oscillospirales > CAG-382 > SIG636. The sequence continues at coordinate 8,432 of JAZUNS010000027.1, read as the reverse complement.
GAATAGTAAACAATACTAACCTTGGTGCCGAAACCACTATGGAAACCGTAAACAAAGGCGCAGATATCTGCAAGGCACTTGCCGAAAAAACAGGTGTTGCCTTCCTGGGCAATACGGTGCTTAAAACCGTTGCGGGGGTAGAGGACACCGACTCGGTTTTAATGGATAACGCTACAAAACAACTGTTTTGATATAAATTTTTATATAGAAAGAGAAAGGAAGCTAAAAATGAACAGGCTTAGCTTTAAAACAGACCTTTGTAAGGGCTGTGGGCTTTGCGTTTCCGCTTGCCCTAAGGGACTTATCGCCCTTGACAGCTCTGCCCTTAACGCTAAGGGCTACCATCCGGCACATATCACCGATATGGAACAGTGTATCGCTTGTGCTATGTGTGCTACAATGTGTCCGGATGTTATCATCACCGTAGAGAAAGGATGTGAGAAATAATGGGTGAAAAAATGCTTATGAAGGGTAACGAGGTTATCGGCGAAGCCGCTATCCGTGCAGGCTGCCGTTATTTCTTCGGCTATCCTATAACTCCCCAAACCGAGCTTTCCGAATACCTTGCAAAAAAGATGCCCAAGGTTGGCGGTCTTTGTCTGCAGGCAGAAAGTGAAGTTTCCGCAATAAACATGGTGCTTGGTTGTAACGCCGCAGGCGAACGTGCCTTCACCTCCTCCTCTTCCCCCGGGATAAGCCTTAAAAGCGAAGGCGTTTCCTACATAATCGGTTCCGACCTGCCTTGCGTTATAGTAAACGTACAGCGCGGCGGCCCCGGTCTTGGCGGCATTCAGCCTGCCCAGTCGGACTATTTGCAGGCAACCAAGGCTCTCGGTCACGGCGACCAGCATTTTATAGTGCTTGCCCCCGCCTACGTTCAAGAGATAGCAACTCTTATGGGTGAAGCCTTTGACCTTGCAGACATCTACCGCACCCCCGTTATGCTCCTTGCAGACGGCGCCCTCGGTCAGATGATGGAGCCCGTTGATTTTGAATCCAAAAAGGAACGTGCGCTTCCCGAAAAGACCTGGGCGGCTTGCGGCCACGGAAATAAGAGAGAGCATAACATAGTTAACTCCCTTTACATTTCCCCCGAGGTTTTGGAAAAGACCGTTCTTGACAGATACGAGCGCTATAAGCAGATTGAAGAAAACGAAGTTCAGTATGACGAATACATGACCGAGGATGCAGAAATCTGTATCGTTGCATACGGCATTACCGCCCGTATAGCAAAAACCGCAGTAAAAGCCGCAAGAGAAAAGGGCATAAAAGCAGGCCTTTTCCGTCCCATTACTCTTTGGCCTTATCCTAAGAAGGAGCTTGCCGCCCTTGCCGACAAGGTCGACAAATTCCTTGTAGTTGAAATGAACATGGGTCAGATGGTAGACGACGTTAAGGTTGCTACCGACTGCCGCCGCCCCGTAGAGTTCTTTGGCAGAACCGGCGGCGTTATCCCCACACCCGCAGAAATACTTGCAAAGATAGAAGAAATGAACGGAGGTGCTGAATAATGGTAGTATTCGATAAGCCTAAGGCTCTTACAGACGTACCCTTCCATTATTGCCCCGGCTGTACTCACGGTATAGTTCACCGCCTGGTTGCCGAGGTCATTGACGAAATGGGCATCGAAGGCGAAACCGTTGGTATTGCTTCCGTTGGCTGTTCCGTATTTTCCTATAACTATTTTTCCTGCGATATGATCCAGGCTCCTCACGGCAGAGCTCCCGCCGTTGCTACCGGCGTTAAGAGAAGCCACCCCGACAATTTCGTTTTCACTTACCAGGGTGACGGCGACCTTGCCGCAATAGGTACCGCCGAAACCGTACACGTTGGCGCAAGAGGCGAAAACATTACCGTTATATTCATCAACAACTGTATTTACGGTATGACCGGCGGTCAGATGGCACCTACCACCCTTCTCGGTCAGGTAACAACCACCTCTCCTTACGGCAGAAAGAAGGAGATACAGGGTAACCCCATCAAAGTGTGCGAAATGGTTTCCACTCTTGACGGCACCGCTTATGCAGAACGTGTTGCAGTAGACTGCGTTAAAAACGTTCGTGCCGCTAAAAAGGCTATCCGCAAGGCGTTTGAGGTACAGAAGAACAAGCAGGGCTTCAGCCTTATAGAGGTTCTTTCCACCTGCCCCACCAACTGGGGTCTTTCTCCCGAAAAGGCGCTGGAGTGGCTGCGTGAAAACATGATGACACATTATCCTTTGGGCGTATACAAGGATATTACTAAGGAGGCTAAGGAATAATGAGCAATATTTTACTTGCAGGCTTCGGCGGTCAGGGTATACTTTTCGCCGGCAAGCAGATAGTTCTTGCGGGAATGCGTCAGGGCAAGTATGTAAGCTGGTTGCCCTCCTACGGCCCCGAAATGCGCGGCGGTACTTGTAACTGCAGCGTTATAGTAGAGGACGAGCCTATCGGCAGTCCCCTTGTAACCACCCCCGACGTGCTTTTGGCGTTCAACGCTCCTTCCTTTGAAAAGTTTGAAAGCACCGTTGTAAAGGGCGGCATGCTGTTTACCGACAGCTCCCTCGTTAATAAAAAAAGCGACCGTACCGACATAACCTGCTACTATATCCCCGCAACCGAGCTGGCTAACGAAAACGGCCTTACCGGTATGGCAAACGTTATTATGCTGGGTTATATCGTTAAAAAGACGGGCTTGTTCACTGAGGAGTATTTTAAAGAATCCCTCAATGCAGGTATACCTGCATCCAAGGCTCACCTTGCAGATGTTAACAGAAAAGCTTTGGAAATAGGCTTCGGCTATGAAGGCTGATAAGCCCTACGTAAGCGCAATAATTGTGGGTGCCGGCAACGGCACCCGCATGGGCGGAAAGAACAAGGCGCTTATTAAAATAGGCGAAAAAACCGCTTTCCGCATGGTACTTGACGCCTTTGCCGCCGCAACTACAGTTGACGAGGTTGTGGTAGTCTGCAGGGAGGAGGCAGAGCTTTCCCCCGAGGCAGAAGGCTTTACAAAGCCCATAAGCTTTGTAAAAGGCGGCAAAACCAGGGCAGAATCCGTGGCAAACGGTGTAAAAAAGGCAAAGGGCAAAAGCGAGTTTTACTGTATACACGATTGCGCCCGTCCCCTTGTAACGCCCCAAATAATCGACGGCGTGGTGAACGCCGCCTTCGAAAAGGGCGCCGCTACGGCTTGCGCCCCCGTTAACGATACTATAAAGTACGTAAACAAAGAAAACGGCACGGTTTACACCCCGGACAGAAGCTGTCTTGTAGGGGTGCAGACTCCTCAGGTCTTTGAAAAAAAGCTTTATAAAATATCCGCAGCCCTTGCAATCAAGGATGGCATAAGCGCCACGGATGATACTACCTTGGCAGAGCATGCAGGCTTTAAGGTGGAGTACGTGGAATCTGCCACCCCCAATTTCAAGCTTACAAGAAGCGAGGACGTTTATCTTGCAAGGCTGCTTGTAAGACTTTCGGAAAAGGAAGGTCAGGTATGAGAATAGGTCACGGCTACGACGTACACGCATTTGCCGAAAACAGAAGGCTTGTTATCGGCGGAATGGAAATTCCGCACACTAAGGGGCTGTTGGGTCACTCCGATGCGGACGTGCTTACCCACGCCGTATGCGATGCGCTTTTGGGCGCCGCCGCATTGGGTGATATCGGCAAGCATTTTCCCGATACCGACGGGGCGTATAAAGACGTAAACAGCCTTATTTTGCTAAAAAAGGTGGCTTTGCTCCTTAAGGAGAAGGGCTACGATATAGTAAACGTAGATGCCACCGTAATTGCACAAAAGCCCAAGCTTGCCCCCCATATAGATGGCATGAGGCAAAGGCTTGCCGAAAGCATGGGGATAGAGCTTGACGCCGTAAGCGTAAAGGCTACCACCGAAGAAAAGCTTGGCTTTACCGGTAGGGAGGAGGGCATCTCCGCCCACGCCGTTTGCCTTATAAACAAAACACACAGTTAAAGGAAAAATATGTTAATAAATAATTATTCTTTAAGGGAAGGCGTAGGTCTTACGGTAATTAACGCCGATAAATTCAAATCTAACCTTATGATAGTAGAGCTATGCTGCCCCTTGGATTTTAAAACGGCTACCCATAATTCACTAATAACCAACGTGCTTAGCCGTTGCTGTATGGAATACCCCACTCTGCGCAGTTTTAATATTGCTCTTGAAGAGCTTTACGCCGCAGACCTTGACGCTTACGTTTCCAAAAAGGGTGAAGAGCAAAAGGTCTGCTTCAAGCTGTCTTGTATAGAAAACAGCTATACCTATGATGGCGCAGACGTGTTGGCAGGCGGTATGCGCCTGCTGGGAGAGATGATCTTTAATCCTTTGGTAGAGGATGGGGTTTTTCCCGAACACGTGGTGGAATCGGAAAAGAAAATACTAAAAGAAGAGATAGAGTCCTTAAAGGACAATAAGCCCCGTTACGCCTTGTCAAGATGCGTTAAAAATATGTGCAAGGACGAGCCTTATTCCGTCGCCACCGCAGGTGACGTAGAGGTGCTTAAGGGCATAACCCCTGCCGAGCTTAAGGCGTGCTACGATAAGCTTATTGCCGAAGCTCCGGTAAATATATATTTTTTGGGCAGGGAAGAGCCACAACGGGTTAAAGAATACTGCGAAAAATATTTGCCCTTTGCCCCCAGAAAGGCAAGGCTGTTTCCTACGGCTGTAAATGGCACCTCGGGCGATATTAGGCGAGTTACCGAGGATAGCGACACCGTTCAAAGCAATCTGTGCATAGGCTTCAGAACCAACCGAAGCTTAAAAGACGCCGACTACGGCGCTTTGCTTATTGCCTGCGACGTGTTGGGCTCCCCTTCGGGCAAGCTTTTCGTAAACGTAAGAGAAAAAATGGGACTTTGCTATTCCTGCCACCCCTTGCTTGACGGCGTAAAGGGGTTGCTTATCGTGTCGGCAGGTATCAATGCCGCCGATAGAGAAAAGGCAGAGGCGGCAATCCTTAACGAGATAGAAGCCCTTAAACAGGGTAATATAACCGAAAGCGAGCTTATCAGCGCAAAGGCGGCAGCACTTACCGCCTATAAAGAAATATACGATAGCCCCGGTGCTGTAATTTCCTGGTATTCTACCCGCCGCAGCTCAGGCTTGTCCATATCGCCCGAAGAAATGGCAGAGCAGATCAGGGCGGTTACCGTGGAGGACGTAGCAAGGGTGGCAAGAGATTTTCAGGCTGATACCTTTTATATGCTTGCAGGAAGCGGAGAAAATTGATGAAGCTTTATGAAAACACCGCCTTAGGCGAAAAATATTATAAAAGCACCGTAAAGGGCATGGACGTCTACGTTATACCCAAGCAGTTGTCAACGGTCTATGCCGCTATTGCCGTGGATTTCGGGTCATCGGATACGGATTTTATCTGCAACGGCAAAACCGTAAGCCTGCCTGCGGGTACAGCTCATTATCTTGAGCATAAAATGTTCGATAACCCCGACGGCACCGACTCTTTCGAGGCGTTCTCGCTGCTTGGCGCCAACGCCAATGCGTATACCGGTGCTTCAAGAACCTGCTATTTGTTTTCCTGCACCGAAAATTATGAGGATTCGTTAAAACAGCTTTTTAAGGTGGTTACAAAGCCTTATTTTACCGATGCCACCGTAGAAAAAGAACGTCCCATAATCACCCAGGAAATCAAAATGTACATGGACGACCCCTATTGGAAAATGCATTTTGGGCTTTTGGATGCCTTGTATCACAAAGACCCTATAAGAACCGACCCTGCAGGTACCGAAGAAACTATTGCCCTCGTTACACCGCAGCTTTTGTATGAGTGCCACCGCAGCTTTTACGTGCCAAGCAATATGGTGCTTTGCGTTTGCGGTGACGTGGCCCCGGAAAGCATCTTTAAAATAGCAGAGGCGTGCCTGGAATCCGCAGAAAACACGGTAACCGAAAGACTGCGCCCCGATGAGCCTGCCGGGATACGCACCGCTAAGGTATCGGCGGCGTCGGACGTGGCAACTCCCTTATTTGCAGTGGGCATAAAATGCACTCCGCCCAAGGGTGGGGAAGAGCTTATGCGTGCCGAGGCTGAAAACGAAATAATCGTTCAAGCCGTATTCGGCAAAAGCGGCAGCTTTTACAACCGCTGTTACGAAAGCGGAATTTTAGGCGACCGCTTCTCCTCGGGCTACAGTAACGAGGCAGGTGCTGCATACGCAATGCTGTATGGTTCTTGCAATGACCCCGACACGGTCTGCGACCTTATAAAAAAAGAGCTTGACGACCGTCGTGAAAGCTTTTGCACTGTAGAGGAATTTGAGCGTGCCAAAAAAGTATGCTATTCCTCCACCCTCGATACCTATAACAGTACCGAGGTTATAGCAAACGCCTTTTTGGATTTTGTTTTTGATGGCGGCGATCTTCTTAAGTATACCGATTATCTGCGCAATGCGGATTACGAATCGGTAAAGCAAAGGTTTATAAAGGATTACCGCAGCGATCGCTGTGCGGTTTCCATAGTGTACTGTAAGGAGGGCTAAAATGTCTGACGGCGTATTTGTTTCTTTTCCCGGCTTGGGCATAGACGAATTTAAGCTTGATTCCGTAGCGGTACGCAATCTTTTCGGTGTGGAAGGCTTTGATATAAGATGGTACGCAGTAATAATTTGCGTCGGTATAATATCTGCCTTCGTATATTTTCTAAAGCGTGGCAAGGGTACGGAAAAGCTCTTGGAGGACGACCTGCTTAACGTTACCCTTATGGCAGTTCCCATAGGCGTTGTGGGCGCACGCTTTTTGTACGTGGTAACGAATCTTGAGGATTACTCAAGCTTTAAAGAGATGATAAACATCCGCGAGGGCGGCCTTGCCATATACGGTGGTATTATCTTCGGCGCCGTTACTATGTTTTTGTACGCTTTTATAAAGCGCCATAATCCCCTAAAATATTTTGACGCTATTTGTCCGGGCGTAATGCTTGGCCAGCTTATCGGCAGATGGGGCAATTTTATGAACGGCGAGGCGTTCGGTGAGGGCTATGGTGTGGAAAACCTGCCTTGGCGCATGACGGTACACAGATTTGTTTACGGTGCCGACGGCGTCCCCGACAGAAGCAGATATATCCTTCACGTAACTCACCCCACCTTCCTTTACGAAAGCCTTTGGAATCTGTTAGGCTTTGTAATAGCTAACCTTCTATATAAAAATAAGAAGTTTGACGGTCAGATCTTTACGTTTTACGTGGCGTGGTACGGCTTTGGCAGGGCTTTGATAGAGATACTCCGTAGCGATAGTCTGCTTATAGGCGGTCAAAAGCTTATGGTGTATCTTGGCTTTATCACTTGTGCTGCGGCAGTGGGCTTCCACGTTTATTTGTATATTAAAGCCCGTAACGAATTGCGCGGCTTTATGGAAAACCAAAAAAAGGCAGAGGAACTTTAATATGACAATACTTGACGGAAAAGCCCTTGCGGCAAAAATAAAGGAGCAAACGGCAAAGACCACGGCGGCACTGGCGGCTGAAGGTAAAAGGCAGCCCTGCCTTGCGGTAGTGCTGGTTGGCGAGGACCCCGCATCACAGATATACGTTCGTAACAAGCATAACGATTGTATCACAACGGGCATAAAAAGCCTTATGCACACCCTTCCCAAGGAAACCTCTGAGGAGGAGCTGCTTTCCCTAATAGATAAGCTTAACGCCGATGAAACCGTTGATGGCATCTTGGTACAGCTTCCGTTGCCCAAGCATCTTAATGAGCAAAAGGTTACCGAGCGCATCTCAGCCACCAAGGACGTTGATGCCTTCAGCGCCTATAACGTAGGTCTTATCACCCTTGGCAGAGGCGGCTTTAAACCCTGCACGCCTGCGGGCATTATGCGTCTGCTTGAAGAGTACGGCATAGACCCCAAGGGTAAGGAATGCGTGGTTGTGGGCAGAAGCAACATAGTAGGCAAGCCCATGGCGTTGCTGCTTTTGGCGGCAGGCGGCACGGTTACCGTGTGCCACACCAAGACGGCAGATCTTGCCTATCATACCCGCCGCGCCGATATCCTTATTGCAGCGGCAGGAAAGGCAGACCTTATAACGGGCGACATGGTAAAAGAAGGCGCCGTTATCGTTGACGTGGGCATGAACAGAAAGGACGGCAAGCTTTGCGGAGACGTTGATTTTGAAGCCTGCTCCAAAAAGGCATCCTACATAACTCCCGTACCCGGCGGTGTCGGCCCCATGACCAGGGCAATGCTTTTGGAAAACACCATTACGGCATACTCAATGAAATAATCATAAGGCTGTTGCAATGCTTTGGCAACAGCCTCAGACCGCTGACAAAGGCACAGAACACGAAAAATATAAAAAATCAATTAAAGCAAAGTTGTAAAGTCGGGAACGCTTCCCGACTTTTCTGCAATTTATCGTAATTTTTCGTTCAAAACGAACCTCGGCTCACAGTACTTTTGTACAGTTC
>JAZUNS010000026.1:0-8948 GCA_045604285.1 Eubacteriales bacterium | reverse complement strand
AACCCTGTCATCAGCTTGGCAGAGTGCTGAGAAAGAGTGCAGACGAAACGAACCGAGGTGAGAACTGTACTAACGTACTGTGAACCGAGGTTCGTTTTGAACGAAAAATTACGATAAATTGCAGAAAAGTCGGGAAGCTTTTCCGACTTTTCAACTTTTTTTGTAATTGATTTTTTATATTTTTCGTGTTCTGTACCTTTGTCAGCGGTCTGAGGTCATCGGTGTTCCGATGACCTTTTTCAGCGCATAGCGTTTTCGGCATCGCTGTTAAAACAAAATACACTTTTCTCTAAATCTCCAACAAGACTTTCCCCCGAGGATAAAAACAGCCAATAAACTAAAAAGCATCGCTTGAGAAAGGTGAAAATCCGAGAAAAGAAGGTTCAAAATGAGTTTTTCTTTCACATTACCGTTTGCTATATGTAGCCAATTTTGAATTGATTTGCTCGGTGAAATATGTTATAATGCAAAAAAATATTCCTAAACTACGATCTGCCCTTTGTTTTTTCGGTAAAAGGAGTTAAAAATGATAAAGAACTTTTCAAAAAGGCATACGCTTTTGATTAAGGGCATTGCCACGTTATTATTACTGTTCCATCATTTGTTTTACAAAATGAAGTATTTTAAAGAATGCATCGTGTGGAACGACGATTGGGCAAAAATACTTAATTTAATTGCAAAAAACAGTAAGGTGTGCGTAGCCTTGTTCTTGGTCGTCAGCGGTTACGGATTGGTAAAAAGCGCAAATCGCTCTCAAAAGGACGTTACGTTCAGCTTTTCATTAAAACACATCTTTAAAATTCTGGTGCCGTTGTGGTTTATTTACATATTATTCGTTCCCATGGGATATTTTTTCGATAGATCTTTTGTTGATCTATACGGTACCGAAAAGTCGTCGTGGTGGTATTTATTGACCGATTTAACCGGCGTAACGTATTTGCTTAAAGTGTATCCCAAGGCCAATGAAACCTGGTGGTTTTTCGGAGTAATCATACGCTTGTATATGCTGTTTCCGATTTTTTACTACAGCATAAAAAAGAACAGCACGGTTACGTTCCTTACGTGCTATTACTTAACTGCACGTCGTGGGTTTGAATGGCTTTTGCCCTTCGTTGTGGGCATGATAATCGCCGAAAAGGATTTCTTCGCGGTAATTTTACAACAACGGGGAATAAGAAAGTTTGCGTGTTTGGTTATAAACGTTTTGCTTTTCGTGCTGTTTTTTAAACTTCGAAAAACACACGGTACAGAATATGATGCATTTTTCTCCGTTTCGATAATTGCCGTTGTTTTATGCATTTTTAATCCGGATAGGTTGATCGGCAAGGTGTTGTGTGTGTTTGGCGAGAATTCTGCCAACATCTTTATGTTTCACACCTTTATCTATTCAAAATATTTTCGAGAATACGTCTTTTGGTTTGGTTACCCCTTGCTTATTTTTATAGCCCTTGCCTGCATTTGCCTTATTCTTTCCGTGGGTATTGAAGAGGTGAAAAAACTTATCAGGTATAACAAGATTGAGGAGTTAATAAGCAGTGCGATAGATTGCGTTTTCCCAAAGCTTAACAGCGGCATAAATAAGGGGATGGCAGTTCTTCATTTAAGTAATAAACAACCGCCTAAACAGCAATAAATACTTCTTTAAACAGCACCCCTGCGGGTGCTGTTTTCCGCTTTAAAAAATAAATATTTGACACTAAAAGATAATGCGTATATAATTTATACAACGACACTATGGAGAGCATTATGAACAATATTATAGAAATATCGGATTTTAAAGCGGCTGAGCTGGATGTATACGCACGTTTGACCGAAGCACAGTTGTTAAATAGAGAGTTTCCCGAAAAAGGTATGTTTATTGCGGAAAGCCCAAAGGTTATCGAGCGTGCTATTGATGCGGGATACGAGCCGATTTCGTGCCTTATGGAAAAAAGGCATGTAGACGGTGAGGGGCGTCACATTCTATCCAAAATAAACGGTGCTACCGTTTTTTGTGCCGAATTTGATGTTCTTACCCAACTAACGGGCTTTAAGCTTACCAGGGGGATGCTGTGCGCCATGAGACGAAAGCCCTTGCCCGATATAGCAAAGGTTTGTGAAAACAAAAGCAGAATAGTTATACTTGATAAAGTTATGAACCCCACCAACGTGGGTGCAATAATCCGCTCGGCAGCGGCACTGGGAATGGATGCGGTGCTGCTTACCCCCGGCTGCTCTGACCCGTTATACAGACGTGCCGCAAGAGTAAGCATGGGTACCGTTTTTCAAATTGAATGGACGTTTTTACCTGATGACAGCCTGGATGCAATAAAGGCGCTTGGATTTAAAACCGTGGCTATGGCGCTTAAGGACAATACGGTTCCCATTAACGATCCCCGACTTTTGGCTGAGGAGAAGCTTGCCATCGTTATGGGGACAGAGGGCGACGGGCTTTCCGATAAAACCATATACGATTGCGATTATACCGTAAAAATACCAATGTATCACGGGGTCGATTCGCTAAACGTGGCAGCCGCCTCCGCAGTGGCGTTTTATCAGCTTGGAAATAAGCAAAAAGATTGCTAACGGGTGCGTATTGTCTTGCTATTCAGCGTTAATTATGGTATAATATATACAGTGAAAATTGCTGTCGGGACGTGATAATTTTTTTAAAATAGGGGTGTATATCACGGTGAAAAAACAGACAACAGCCCTGGCTATAGGCAGATGGATGCCCATACATCTGGGGCATAAACAGTTTCTTGTGGACCTGGCAAAAAAGTTTGACAAGCTTGTTATAGGTATCGGCTCCTGCTACGAAAACGGAACCGCACGCAATTGCATCCCCGCTATTGAAAGAGAAAAGCTGCTGCGGAAAATTTTAAAAAAGGAAAACGTATCCAACGTAGTTATAGTTGCCGTTTCGGATCGCCCCTCCTTTGAAGAGTGGTTTGACGATGTTTCCAAGCTGTGTCAAAAATATAACGTAACCCATTTTTGCACAGGGAATAAAGAGGATATACTAAACGTAATGGCAGAAAAGGGCTTGTATCTTGATGCAGAGCTTATTGACCCCGAAACCACAAGCGAGTTTCCGTATCACGCAACGGATATACGCAACGCCATTCTAAGGGGCGACCTTGACTTGTTGGATTCAATGATACCCGCCGAAATTAAACCCATGGTTTTAAATCAGGTGGCAAAAGAGATAGAAGCGGCGGCGATGGGGCAGGGGCAAGAGTTTGTGCCCGGGCGTCAAACCGTTGACGTGATACTTGTGGTTAAAAACCTTGCCGACGGCGTGGAATACCTTTTGATAGGCAAAAGAAACGGTGAAAAGGTAGATTTCCCCAATACCTGGGCGATTCCCGGCGGCGCCATAAAGCCGTTTGAGCTGCCTACCGATGCGGCTTCCCAATGCTTTCTTGAAGAAACCGGCTTAATACTTGAGGTTTGTGATAATTCAGAGGAGCCGGCAACGGCGGTAATTAAAAACCTAAATAATAAAATCGCAAAGCTTCATTTTATCGGCATCTATGCATCTAAGGATGAGAGAATAAACGGTACCCGCGGCGGTGGCTCTCAATGCTTTGCAATGCACGTCGAAGGCGATATTGCCCAGATAAAGAAGGTGCTTAATTCCACCCACGATATGGTTGAGCTTAAGTTTGCAGACGTAGATTCCGTTTATAAAATTGATTTTGCGTTTGACCAAAAGCGGATGATTTTTGATGCCCTGACACGTTTGGGCATTCCGTATAATAACGGCGAGATGCTTCAGCGCTTTGACGAAGACGGAGCCCCCAACGGCGGCGTGTCGAGGCAAAAGGCCCACAGCGAAGGAATACTTCACGGAGCCAGCCACGTCTTTATATACAAATGGGACAATCAAAGGCTTATGTTTTTGCTTCAGCGCAGAAGCGATAATAAGGATAGTTATCCCGGCGCTTTGGATATTTCTTCCGCAGGCCACGTGGAATACGGTTCAAACTTCCTTGATACCGCCGTAAAAGAGCTGCAGGAGGAGCTGGGGCTTTCGGTAAGTAAGGAAAGCTTAAGGGTTATGTTTACCCAAAGGGCAAACAGTAAACACATCTTTCATAATAAGCTTTTCTTAAACAAAGAAATTAATACCGTTTACGCTTTGGAAAGGGACGTGGACGTTCATAAGCTTAAGCTTCAAAAAGAAGAAGTGTCCGAGGTTATATGGCTTTCTGCCGAAAAAATATTAGAAGAGCTTGAAAAAGAGGACACCGAGCTTTGCATGGACCCCGAAGAAATGAAAAAAGCAATAGAAATGCTTGTTGGGCATAAATAAGCATTTGAAAAACAACGGGTTATACATCAATCTAACAGCAAAAAAGCGTTGCATTCGGATATCAATCCATGCAACGCTTTTTGATATGTATTTTTTAAAAATCAGAATATTAGGCTTGCTTTACTGTCCCGCTTGGAATAATGCAGGTACGCAAACGGATTAACTCTGAATATTCATATACATTGTCCTTTTTTTATTTCTTTATTAGCGTATTAATGGCAGGGCCGGTGTCTTTATCGGCGTCTTTGTGTATGTTATATACCAAAATCCAATCGTTATCGTCCTTGCCGTTGCAGTATTTTGCGCTAAAGCTTTTTTTACCCATATCAAGATCTGCAACGTCAATCGGGATATCCTCAAAATAGGAAGATATCTCTTTATAGTCCCGGCGTTCTTTAAATTCTCTACGTATAAAAAAGCTGTCACCGCACTTGCACAGTGTGCATTTACAGCCTTTTTCTTCATATACGGCAAAATCACCGTCATGGCTGTATTCGCACACCTTAAGCAATTTTTCTACAGTTTGTGTCGATAAATCTTTGGTATCCACAGCGCCCCTCGCTTTCATGCTTTTAATACATTTTACCACACCGCAAGCAATAAAGCAACATCGTCATTGGACAAAACACAGCTATTTTCAAAAACGCTATTGACAAAAAGCATACTTCGTGATACGATGTATTATATCAAAGGAGGTATGGCATGGATGTTCAGTTAAAGCGCGGGTTGTTGGAAGTCTGCGTATTGGCGGCAATAAAGGATGAGGATTCTTACGGTTATAAGATAATAAAAGATATGAAGCCGTATATAGAACTTTCCGAATCTACCTTATACACCATTTTAAAGCGACTGGAAAACGCAAATATGCTTACCGTTCGCACTGCCGAGCATTGCGGCAGACTTCGCAAGTATTACCGTATTACCGAAGAGGGACTTAAACGCATTGAAGCTTTCAAAACAGAATGGAAAGAGATACTGTCTATTTATAGATTTGTAACCAAGGAGGATGCCGATAATGACTAAGCAAGAGTTTTTCGCCGTTGTGCGTAAAGGCTTAAAGGGCATACCCGATGCCGATATAGAAGAGCGCCTGGCGTTTTACGAAGAAATGATTGATGACCGAATGGAAGAGGGCGCATCAGAGGAAGAAGCGGTTTCGGCAATAGGCTCTGCCGATGAAATAGTTGCACAGATAATAGCAGATATACCCATAGCAAAAATCGCAAAGGAAAAAATCAGCCCCAAAAGACGGCTTAAGGTATGGGAGATAGTGCTTTTAGCTTTGGGCTCGCCTATATGGCTTTCTTTAATGGTTGCAGCTGTTGCGGTACTGTTATCTATGTACGCAGTGCTGTGGGCGGTTGTTGTTTCTCTTTGGGCTGTTTTTGCAGCCCTTGTGGGGGGCGCAATCGGCGGTGTAACGGCGGGCATAGTATTTGTCTGCAACGGCAATTCCCTTAGCGGTGTTGCCATGCTTGGCGCAGGGCTGTTTTGTGCAGGACTTGCAATTTTTTGCTTTTTCGGATGCAAAGCGGCTACGCAGGGCGCAGTAATTCTTACACAAAAAATTGGGTTAAAAGTTAAAAAAATGCTTATCCGTAAGGAGGAGGTGTGATGACGAGAATGAGAAAATCTTGGATTATTGCAGCAGCTGTACTTGTAATCCTTGGCATCATAGCTTTCACGGTTGTTATGTGTCTTAACAAGTGGGACTTTACAAAGCTTAGCACGGCTGAATTCGAAACCAACCGTCACGAAATTAACGAGGATTTTTGCAATCTGTCTTTTGAAATCGATACTACAGACATCATTTTAGCACCGTCCGCCGATGAAAAGTGCAGGGTAGAATGCTACGAAGACACAAACGCCAAGCATTCCGTCACCGTTGACGGAGACATCCTTGTTATCAAAGTCAACGATGAAAAAGCATGGTACGAGAAGATAGGTATAAATCTTCATTCCGCTAAGATAACCTTATATCTTCCCAAGACCGAGTATTTTGCGCTTTCCGTAAAAGGGTATACCGGCGACGTTACTGTGCCTAACAATTTTAAGTTCGAAAATGTGGATATAGCCCTTGTCACCGGGGACGTAAACTATCTTGCCTCCGCTTCAAACCAAGTTAAAATCAATACAACCACCGGCAAAATTACCGTTGAAAACACCACGGTGTCAAGTCTTGCACTGTCTGCCACGACCGGCAGAATTGCGGTTTCTAACGTAAATTGCAGCGAAGACCTAAGCCTATCCGTCTCTACGGGTAAAACGTATTTAACCGATATCAATTGCAAAAACCTGACTTCACGTGGTAGCACGGGGGATATATCTCTGTGCAGAGTTATCGCTGCGGAAAAGCTTATCGTAGAAAGAAGCACGGGTGATGTTAGCTTTGACGGCGCCGACGCTGCCGAGCTTTTTGTAACAACCGATACGGGTGACGTTACGGGCGCCCTGCTTTCCGAAAAGGTTTTTGTCATACAAACGGATACGGGCAAAACGGAAGTTCCTAAAACCTCCTGCGGCGGCAGATGCGAGATTACCACCGATACGGGAGATATTAATATAAGTATTAAATAGCGGCAGAAAACCAATAAAAAGGAGGGATTCCGTGGATACGGCAAAGTACGTAAGCGGAATTATATTCGATAACGAATTAGAGCCCGGCTCATATTTGAACCATTTGCCCGTAATACAGCATTTGGCAAAAAATTCTAAGCTAACATTTAGCTCTAACGTAACGTTTTTCGTTGGTGAAAACGGAACGGGCAAATCTACCCTGCTTGAGGCAATTGCGGTGGCTTACGGTTTTAATGCCGAGGGCGGCACGCGTAACTTTAATTTTTCCACAAAAGCCACTCATTCAGATCTTCACAGTAGTATATCCCTTGTAAAAAGAGCGCAGGCCGGGGACGGTTTCTTTCTTCGTGCCGAAAGCCTTTACAACGTAGCCACAAATATAGACAAGCTGGACGATGGGCCGGGGGCTCGCAAGATAATAGAAAGCTACGGCGGCGTATCCTTGCACAATCAATCCCACGGGGAAAGCTTTTTGGCAATAGTGCAAAACCGTTTTGGCGGCAACGGCATTTATCTGCTGGACGAGCCTGAAGCTGCTCTGTCACCAATGCGGCTTTTAACCCTTATGGCGGAAATAGCGCAGTTGGTAAAAAAAGATTCGCAGTTTATAATAGCAACCCATTCCCCCATACTTATGACCTTGCCGGGTGCAGAAATATTAGAGTTTTCTCAAAGCGGCATAAACAAAGTGCATTACCGTGATACAGAGCATTATCAGATTACAAAGCAATTTCTCGAAAACCCTGAGAGAATGCTGCACTATTTGCTTGACGACGGTGAATAGAAATCTTTGGCAACCAAAACACAAAAATGTTGAAAAGAAATGATTTGTGTGATACAATATTCCCATAGGTTAATATCATAAAATGTACGGAGGTAAGGTTATGTATAAGCTTTTTTCGCGGTATGTAAAAGCACGCTCTATGGCGTTTGTGCGAAGTCCTTATGCCTGCCTGCAGGAATACTGCGGTACGATTTACGGCTTTTGGGTCAGACCAACGGCGGATAACCACTACGCAGTGGCAGATCTTATGGAGGATGCAGTTTCCCGCACCTTTGCTGAGCTGGAAACCAACCCCGTAGCCGAAAAGGCAGAGACGGACAAGATAGTAAGCCTTGTGTTTAAAGAGTGGGCAAAATCGGTGGTTGCCTTCCATGAGGAATCCGGCAAAACCTTTACCCCCGATATATTTAAGGGCTATGGTTTTGAAATGCAGCTTATTATCGTTTCGGATAGCGGTTGCACCGTAAAAAAATACGATATGAACGGCAATGCCGATGGGCTTGGCGGTGATAAAAAGCTTAAGACAGATAACGATCTGGTTACCGTGTCCCTCAGCCGTGCCGACGGCTTTTACGGCGAGTGCTTGCCCCAAAATGCAGGCATAATTTGCTTCCGTGATAAAGAGGCGGCAGGGGACTATAACACTCAAAACCGCTATATTTATGATTGGCGTGGACTTATGGTATCCATAGCAGCCAACGAGATAGCAGGTGAAACCGATGCCCCCACAGGTGATAATTTTGACGGAAGTTTCTTGCTTGCCGTGGATATGGATAAATTAGAAAACTACCTTAACCGTCAAACCGAAAGCCGCCCCTACGTAACCGTTAGGCTGTTGGATGAAGGAAAGTTTGGTTTTTATGCCGAAACGGGCAAGGTATACTTTAAGGAAATGGAGCTGATTGAAGGCACCGTCCCCTCAGACGATGCGTATCTGGAAATAAAGAAAATAACGGAAGATAGTATAGAGCTTGTTGTAAACGGCAGCTTCAAAGAGGACGGCGGGGAAGAAACCGTACTATTAAAAAAAGGCGAAACAAAGACCCTTGAGCACCAACGTCGGCACAGTGTGGATATGACCGACGGTGAATTTGAATTTACCAAGGTATCACGTCTTGAATTAAACTGGGACTGCTAAGTGCAATTTATGTAAAATGGCTAAAATAACCCTTGCTTTTTTAGTTTTCTTGTGGTAATATTTATACATAATAATTCGAAAGGACTAACAATTATGGGAAAATTTGTTGTAAGAGAAACCGCCACCGGCGTAAAGTTTGATCTTAAAGCAGG
>JAZUNS010000025.1:0-6726 GCA_045604285.1 Eubacteriales bacterium | reverse complement strand
TTTGAACGAAAAATTACGATAAATTGCAGAAAAGTCGGGAAGCTTTCCCGACTTTTCAACTTTTTTTGTAATTGATTTTTTATATTTTTCGTGTTCTGTACCTTTGTCAGCGGTCTGAGGGCTGTAAAGAAACTTACGTTTCTTTACAGCCCTCTTTTTCTGCGCTTTTTTATATGTTTTCCAATATTTCGGCTGCGTTAGTATCCGGCTTAACCTTGGGCATTACTTTTTCTATATAGCCGTTTTCGTCAATTATATAGGTGGTGCGCACCACGCCCATTGAGGTTTTGCCGCACATTTTCTTCTCCTGCCATACGCCGTAAGGTTCTATCGCCTTAAGGTCCGGGTCGGACAGCAATACGAAAGGCAAGCCGTACTTTTCCGCAAATTTTTGGTGGGAGGCAACGCTGTCCTTGCTTATTCCGATAACCTCTACGTTTTTGGTTTTAAAGCCGTCATACGCCGCCGCAAAGGCGCATGCCTGGCGGGTACAGCCGGGGGTGTTATCCCGTGGGTAGAAATACAAAACCACCTTTTTGCCTAAAAAGTCAGAAAGGGATACGTTGTTTCCAAGTTTGTCCTGTAAGGTAAAGTTTGGGGCTTTTGTTCCGATGTCAAGCATTGTTTTTCTCCTTTATTTTAACGTTAAGTGCCTCGGTCATTACAAGGGTAAGCAGGGCAAAAAAGCCCAGATAAAAGGGATATAGGCTTATATCGGCATACTGTGCCAGTAAGCCGAAAACGGGCGGCATAAAGGTGCTGCCGATATATGCACTTGCCATTTGCATACCCACAAGGCTTTGCGAGTTTTCCTTGCCGAAGTTTGCGGGGGTGGAGTGGATAATGCAGGGGTATACCGGTGCGGCGCCCAACCCTATTATCAAAAGCCCCGCAAGGGCAACTGCGTTGATTTTTGTGGGCAGGGCGACCATAATTATGCCCACAGTAAGAGTTATTGCGCCCACCCTTATCATGGTTTTATCCCCGATTTTGTCGGCAAAAAAGCCGTTTATTATCCTGCCCGCCGTTATGCCCAGATAATAAAGGGCAACAAAGCTTGCGGAGGTTTCCTCGTTAATGCCTCGGTTGCCTACAAGGTAACTGCTTGCCCAAAGACCCGTTGTGGTCTCCATGGCGCAATAAGCAAAAAATGCCGTAAACACCAGGGGAGCTCCCTTAATTTTTAAGGCTTGGGGGATAGTCAGGGGTGCGGTGTTATCTGCCTCCTCTGCTGTGGCTTTGTTTTTCCAAAGGGGCAGAGTTGCAAACATCAGCAAAGCAAGTGCCGCTTGTATAAGCGCAACGGTAAGGTAGCCCTTTTCCCAGCCGTAACGGCGGGAGAGACAAAAGCTCATAATATAGGGGCTTATTGTAACGCCCACGCCCCAAAAGGCGTGAAGCCAGCTCATGTGGCGAGAGGAGTAGTGGATTGCCACGTAATTGTTGAGCGCCGCATCCACGGCGCCTGCGCCCAGCCCGTAGGGAACAGCCAGCAGGCACAGCATATAAAAGCTTGAGGATGCCGAAAAGCCAAAGAGTGCCGCCGCAGTAAGCGCAACGCTTATTGCCGTAACCAAGCCTGTGCCAAGCTTATGTATGACCCTATCGGAAAACAAGCTTGATACGATGGTTCCGCCCGAGATTATCATGGAAATGACCCCCGCCGAGGATAAGCCCACGCCCAACTTTGCGTGCATTACGGGCCAGCCCGCCCCCAACAGCGAATCCGGCAAGCCAAGGCTTATAAACGCCGCATATATTATAACTATCAACAAAGAAAACATAAAAATCTCCTGCCGTTAGGAGGTCTCAAAGGGTGTTTAGGTACTCTGTGGCATCCCTGCGGCTTTTAAAAACGATTATTCTTTTGGTTTTATATTTTTCAAGAAGTGCCGTCACTTGGGGGCGCTGTTGCGTGGCATAGCTTTTTACAAACTCGATAAACTCGGCATCTTCGTCACTTTCCACCCAAGGCATATCGGGGCGCGGCTTGCCTCGGCGGGTCTCTATCCCCTGCAGGCAAAGCTCGGTAGGATAGTCAAGAAAAAACACCGTATCGCAGCAGGCGAGCCTAAGTTCCATTGTAGAGCCGTAGTTGCCGTCTATGATCCATTCGTCACCGTCCGTTACGCTGTACAGCCTGCGGAGGAATTCTTCCTTGCTTACGGTAGTTTTGTTCTTGTTCCAATAAAGCATATCAAGGTGGTACAAGGGCAGGCCCGTGCGCTCCTTAAGCTTTATTGCAAAGGTGCTTTTGCCGCTGCCGGGACAGCCGATAACGATAACCTTTTTCATAATACGCCTTTCCTAAAAAACAGTACAAATATACCGATTTGACCTGCCGCAAGGGAACCGTCAAATCGGTATATATTAGTTTAAGCTTTTACTCTGTGGCTTTCTTCTTTTTTACAAGAACCACGGCAAGAACGACAACCGCTGCAATTACCGCTACGGCTGCACCTGCCAGCACCCAGTATATGGAAGCAATTGCCATGCCTGAGCTGCCCTCCTGAGCCATTGCCGCCTTCTCCTCATCGGTAAGAGGGGTTGCGGTGTAGGTTGCCTTATATTCTAAATTCTTAACAACGACCATTGCGGGCTCGGGATCCCAGCCTGCAAAGGTGTACTTGTTTTCGCCGTCGCTTTCCTTAACGGGGGGCTCTATTTGAGGAACCCAATCGTTATAATCGCACAGCTCTTCATGAAGAAGGGTGCCATCCTCATCGTAAAACTTTACCGAATACTTAACGGGCGTCCAAACAGCGTAAAGGGTAATGTCCTCATCGGCGGTGTAAACGTCGCCTGCCTTGTATTTTATCTCCTTACCGTCACGGCTGTCGCACCAGCCAACGAAGGAGTAGCCCTTCTTTTGGGGTTTGCTTTCGGTTATAATTATAGTGTTGCCCTTAAGCTTCCTTTGAAACTCAACCCCCTCGCCGCCGTCAAGATCATAGGTTATGGTATATATCTTATAGTCGGCATCGGTGGTATGGGGCATATAAATCCAGCCGTCTTTACCTTCAAATTCTATTTTACCCCAGCTGCCGGAAAGCTCGGTAACTTCAACGGTGGTATTTTTTTCAAGTGCGCCGAGGATATCGCTTTCGTTGTCGGGTGCGGAACGCACGTTGAGAGATTTTGCATTAACTATAAAGTCACCGGTTTTGTTGATGTTGTCGGTAAGCAAGGAGGTATAGTCCTTATCGGTCTTGGAATATTTGGGTACACAGTAGCCCAAAACGTAGTCATCGGTAAGGCTGTAGCTGTGAATAGCTACCTTGCCGCCGTTGTTGCCCTCGATAGTGTAAACCTTGCCGTCCTGCACGCCAAGCACAAGACCTACGTGGCTGGGGCTGGAGGAATTGGAAAACATGATTATATCGCCTGCAATGGGCGTATAGTCGCTATCAGAGGGATAATAAATATCGTTCCTTACGTACCAATTCATCATAACGCTGCAGCTTATGGCGTTGGTGGCAGCGGTGTAAGAAACCTTTGCCTGACGCAAGCACCAGGTAACGAAGGATGCGCACCATGCGTAGCCGTAGCTTACGCCGTTGCCCTCTTTATTGTCGACCTTACCGCTCATAATATTGTATTCTACAAAGTTTTTACCGCCGTCAATGTTAAGACCGTCCATATCGGCGTCGCTGTCACCCTCGTGATAACCAAGCTGGGTAAGAGCTATTTGTATAACGTCGTATCTGTAATCTCCGGTAAGCTCGTAGGCAACAAGGCGGTCATAGTATCCGCCTGCCTTATACTCGTCACTTACGTTGTAGGAGGGGGTCAATGCCGATGCGCTAAGCATACCTGCGCCCAGCACAAGGGAAAGCCCTAATAGAAGTGATAAAACACGGATGATAAGTTTATTCATAACACAAGTACCTCTCTTCCGTACTATGGTACAATAAAAATCAAAAAAAGTAAATAGTTAAATAAATTTTTCTTTTAATAAAGGTGCAATTATGCTATAATATATACGTTACTTTAAGGAGGACTGCTTATGAACTTTTACGATATAGCAAGGACACGCCAATCCTGCCGCAGTTATGACAGCACAAAGGCGGTTGAGGAAGAAAAAATACAAAAGATACTTGAAAGCGCACGGCTTGCGCCCTCGGCGTGCAACGGTCAGCCTTATCACATAACCGTTTGCAGGGGCGAAAAGGCAAGGCTGGTGGCAAAAGCCACCCAGGGCATAGGCATTAACGGCTTTGCAACGGATGCGCCGGTGCTTATGGTGATATCCGAAAAGCCCTACGTTAAGTCTGCGGCGTTGGGTGCCAAGCTTAAGGGCAACGATTACCGCTCCATAGATATTGGCATTCTTTCCGCCTATATTACGGCAGAGGCAACCGCCCAAGGGCTTGGCAGTTGTATTCTTGGATGGCTTGACGACGGAGAAATACGCAAGCTTTGCAGTATTGACCAAGCAGTAAGGCTGGTTATTACCATCGGATACCCCAAGGAGGGGGACGCAATACGCCCCAAAAAGCGCAAGGATTTGGAAGAGCTTGCAGATTTTATTTAAATAATATGTAAAGGAGACGCTGTATGAAAGACCGTTTTTGCTGGCAGGTAACGCCTGTAGCCCATGAAAGCAACCTTGTGCAGGGTGCAACGTGGCGTTTTACGGTGCTTACAAAGTGCCTTATCCGCTTGGAATATGACCCTGAAGGAATATTTGAGGACAGAGCGAGTCAATCGGTTTTTCACAGAGATTTTGCCCCCGTAAGCTATACGGCAAAGCGGGAAGGCGGTTGGCTATTAATTGACACGGGCGAGCTTGTTTTGCATTACGCCGAAGGACAGCCTTTTTCGGCAGAATCTCTTTACATAACCCTGCGCCGCCCGCCTGCCGCCACCTGGCACTTTGGCGATAAATTTGAAACCTTGGGCGGTACTATCTCTACCCTTGACAGAATTGACGGTGAGGCACCCGTAGGCGACGGCGTTTGCGCCCGCAACGGCTTTTCGGTAATAGACGACGGCGACCGCATGGTGCTTGATGCCTACGGCAACGTGCAGGTAAGGCGCAAGGCTACGGCAGACCTCTACTTTTTTGGCTACGGGCATGCATACACCGACGCAGTTGCCGATTATTGCAGGCTTACGGGGGTTCCGCCCCTACTGCCCGCCTACGCTCTTGGCAATTGGTGGAGCCGTTATCACGCCTACACCCAGGAGGAATATTTGGCGCTGATGGAAAGCTTCCGCCGTGAGGGCGTTCCTTTTTCCGTTGCGGTAATCGACATGGACTGGCACGTTACGGAGGTTCCCGACACGGTTGAGCCGCCGCTGAGAGGTGCCAAGGGGTGGACGGGGTACACTTGGAACGAAAAGCTTTTTCCCGATTACAAGGGATTTCTTAACAGCTTGCACGGTTACGGCTTAAAAACAGCCCTTAACCTGCACCCCGCCTGCGGAATACGGAATCATGAAGTTATGTACACAGAAATGTGCAAAGCCCTTGGCAGACCTGCCGACGGCACGCCTGCAAGCTTGGACATATTAAACCCAAAATATATGGAGTGTTACTTTGACGTTGTTCATCACCCCTACGAAGAGGACGGCGTGGACTTTTGGTGGATGGACTGGCAGCAAGGCAGGGATTATTGGTGGATACACGAGCCTAACGAGGATGGAAAACCGAAAGACCCAAGAGAGGTGCTTGACCCATTATGGCTGTTAAACCATCTGCACATAATGGATATAAGCCGCAGCGGCAAGCGACCTATGTTTTTCTCCCGCTTTTGCGGGCACGGCAGCCAAAGATATCCCGTTGGGTTCTCGGGCGATACCTTTATAACCTGGGAGTCTTTGGATTTTCAGCCCTATTTTACCGCCTGCGCTTCTAACGTGGGCTATTCTTGGTGGAGTCACGATATCGGCGGACATATGCTGGGATACCGCGACGATGAGCTGACAGCCCGCTGGGTACAGCTTGGGGTGTTCTCCCCCATTAACCGTCTGCACTCCACAAACAACCCCTTTATAAACAAAGAGCCGTGGGATTTTGAAACCGAAGCGGTAATAAAAGACAGCCTGCGTCTAAGGCACAAGCTGTTCCCCTATTTGTATACGATGAATTACAGAACGCACACCAAATTGTTGCCCTTGGTACAGCCCATGTACTACAGCCACAGCGAGTGCGACGCCGCATATACGGCTAAGAATCAATTTTGGTTTGGCAGTGAGATGATAGTTGCGCCGATAACCGAAAAAGCCGATACTACCACAAAGCTTGGCAGGGTGAAGGTGTGGCTGCCCGACGGCATTTGGACCGATTTGTTCACCGGCGGTGTATACGACGGCTTGGGCGGCAGATGGCTGGAGATGTACCGTGATGGATCCTCCATACCCGTGTTGTGCAAGGCGGGCGCAATAGTACCAATGAGCCCGCAAACAGAGCTATCGCCCGGAAACGAGCTTGAGGTATACGTTTTCCCCGGCGGTAACAACAGCTTTACCCTTTACGAGGACGAAGGCGATGGCAACCGATACAAGGACGGTGCCTACGCTACCACGGCTATGAGTGTGTCTTATGACGGTGACGGCGCCCGATTCAAGATATATGCTGCTGAAGGAGATATTGCCCTTATTCCCCGGCAAAGGCGTTGCACGGTGATATTCCGCGGATTTAAAAAGCCGCAGGCTGTTTTTGTTGACGGCAAGGAAATAGAATACCTCTATGATACAGGGACCAACAGCGTAAGCCTAAGC
>JAZUNS010000024.1:0-15373 GCA_045604285.1 Eubacteriales bacterium | reverse complement strand
CTTTCCCGACTTTTCAACTTTTTTTGTAATTGATTTTTTATATTTTTCGTGTTCTGTGCCTTTGTCAGCGGTCTGAGCGTGTCCTTTTTAAGAACACGCTGTCGTTGTATTAATCTTATTCGGTTCTCAGTGCCACAACGGGATCCTTCTTGGATGCCATCTTAGAGGGGATAAACCCGGCAACTATTGTAAGGAATACGCTTACCGCTACAAGTATTGCAGCACCGTCGGCAGGCAATGCGGCAATTCTGCCTATTTCAGCAATATTGTTGATTATGATGTTAATGGGAATATTCAGCAAAACCGTTATGCCTATGCCCAACAGACCTGCAACCAAGCCTATTATCATGGTTTCGGCGTTAAATACTCTTGTAATGTCACGTTTAGATGCACCCATTGCTCTCAGTATGCCTATTTCTTTCGTGCGCTCCAGGACGGAAATATAGGTTATAACGCCTATCATTATAGAGGATACAACAAGCGATATGGAAACGAAGGCTATAAGCACGTAGGATATAGCGTCGATAATGGTGCTGACCGAGGAAAGCATAATATCGAGGTAATCGGTATACATTATCTGATCTGCCTCGTCCTTGTTTTTGTTGAAACGTGCAATCTCGTTATTTACCGTGTCTTTTGCAGCAAAGTCAACGGGGAAGATGTTAATGGCAGAAGGCTTGCTAAGGTCAACCGAGCCAAACTTGTCCAGGTTCTTTTCATAGCTTGTGCCGCTGTTTTCCAAGGAGCCCTCACCTACGTTTGCCATAACCTGCATAAACTCTGCTTGCTGGTCTCCGTTAAGCTTGCCCATAAAGCCCATCCAGGCGTTTTTATCGGTGCTTTGCAAAAGTCCGTAAAACTCTGTTCTAAGCTCTTCGCTAAGCTTTTGTGCAAAAGCTTCAAGGGCGGGGGGGATAGTATTTTCACCGTCGGTACCCTCACCGTTCTCTCCGGGGAAGGGCATACCGGTAAGTACGTTTATATCGGGGGTCTCTTTTTGTGCAACCACAACGCCGCACTTTTCGTTTTCTTCAATAATATATTTTACAAGCTCGTCGGTATAACCCAAAACGCCGGACATGGATTGTGCAACGGAATCGTCTCTGGGACGGATTATGCCCACAACCTTTATCTCGATACCCTCGTCCACAAGCTTTTTCATAAATGCGGCGTCAGCGCTGTTATCGTGCCACAAGCCGTTTTCGCCTTTAACGTAAAGGTCGCCGTTAAGCACCATCTTAAAGGTAAGGTCAAGCAGCTGGTCAAAGGAGTAAGAGTTTCTTTCGTACTCTATCTCGCCCTTTTCGTTTTTAACCTTTTCCAAAAGGGTATCAAGCTCCTCACGGGTTTTAAGGTTCATTGCAAACTCTACAAGCTCGTTTATCTGATAATTGCCGGTTACCCGCAAAACCACTTCGTTATATGCCTTGGGCCAGGTGCCTTGTAAAACCTCGTACTGGCTTTCAAGCAGCTCTTGGTTGTCTATAAGCTCGCACCACATATCCATTGACATACTCTCGGTAAGACTGCCCATAGAGCCGCCCATCATACCGGACATGGAGTTAAGCATATCGGTATAACTTACGTCAAATAAAGACGTGTATATCTCGTCAAGGATTTCTATGGTATCGGCTTTTATAGTGCCGTTTGACGTATCAGCATTGTAAAAATTAAGGGTAAGGCCGTAGTCGTACTGTACCGTAGAAACGTCCTTTATTTTGCTGTGTTCGCTCTCAATAAACTCTTTAAGCCCAGCAAGGTCGTTAACGTGTATGTTGCTTTGAAGCATATTATACATATCCGCCATCATGGTGCTTGAATAAACGGTGTTGGGTTGACGGTTGTTTACCGCCTCATCCTCCTCACCGCCCATCATCATTGCCGCCATGCCGCCGTTTACGCTGGCGCCGGGGATGGAAAGGGGATAGGATGATAAGGTTTCCTCCTGCACACGGTCTATATACCCTTGAAAACCGCTGGACATTGAAAGTATAAGGGCAATGCCTATAATACCTATACTGCCTGCAAAGGAGGTAAGCACCGTTCTGCCCTTTTTGGTAAACAGGTTGTTAAGGGATAGCAGAAACGCCGTCTTTAAAGACATAGACTTTTTCTTTGTCTTTTTCTTAACCTCGGCCTTTGCGGGGGATGCGGTGCTGTATTCCGCCACGTTAAAAGGATTTGTATCGTTAATAACAGAGCCATCGGCAAGCCTTACTATGCGTGTAGAGTATTCCTCGGCAAGCTCGCCGTTGTGGGTTACCATTATTACAAGGCGTTCCTTGGCTACTTCAGCCAATATCTCCATAACCTGGCGGCTGGTTTCGCTGTCCAACGCACCGGTGGGCTCGTCGGCAAGGATTATTTCAGGGTCGTTTATAAGGGCGCGGGCGATTGCCACACGCTGCATCTGTCCGCCGGAAAGCTGATTGGGCTTCTTTTTTATTTCATTGCCCAGACCTACTTTTTCCAATGCCTCTTTTGCACGGCGGCGTCTTTCCTCCTTAGAAACGCCTGCAAGGGTTAACGCAAGCTCTACGTTAGAAAGCACCGTTTGATGCCCTATAAGGTTATAGCTTTGAAAAACAAAGCCGACCGAGTGGTTACGGTAGGTATCCCAATCGGCGTCCTTAAAGAACTTGGTACTAACACCGTTAACCTCCATATCGCCTTCGTCGTATCTGTCAAGCCCGCCGATTATATTAAGCATGGTGGTTTTACCGCAACCGGAGGGACCAAGTATGGAGACAAACTCGCCCTTGCGGAACTGCAGGTCAATACCCTTTAGAGCTTGAACCGTGTTTTCGCCAACGGAATAGCTTTTTTTAATGCCGGTTAGTTTTACCATTTTTATCGCCTTTCAGTATTTAATCAGCTTATTATATTTCAGCAATATAAATCCAATATTAACAAATATTAAAATCCGCTTGACAATAAGTTAAAATATGGGTAAAATTATAGCAAAAGGAGGTTATGCCTTGAAAAGAATAATAATTTTGTGTATAGCCGTGCTTTTGGCGTTTTCTGCCTGCGGGGCGGAAGAAACCACCGATGACGAAAGCATAGACGTTTTTAATTACATACAAACCGTAGAGAATTTGGAAGATTATATCATCATAGGTACGTATAAAGGCGTTACCGTTAAGGAAGTAACCGTTAACGATGCCGATATTGCAGAGTATAAGGCACAGGTGCAAAACAAATACGCCTACTATAAGCCCATAACAGACAAAACGGTCGTATCGGTTGGGGACAATATAAACATAAGCTTTGTAAGCTATATCAACGGCGTTGCCTTTGATGGCGGTGACGGCGTTGACGATATCATAGTTGGTGACGGAGAGTTTGTTTTCCCCGAAGTAGAAGCTTTTCTTTCCGGTAAAAAGGTTGGCAGCACCGTTTCCACCACCGTTACCGTCCCCGATGACTATTTTAGCCAAGGCTTGCGGGGTAAAAACATAGAATTGAGAATAACCATAAATAAAATACAAGAGAAAGAGAAAACCACGCCGGAGATAAACGACGAGTTTGTTTCTAAGCATTTTGGGCTTGAGAAGGCGGCGGATTTTGATGCTTACGCAAGGGCTCAGCTTGAGGTAGAGGCTGAAAATACCATGATGGAAGCCGCATGGAAGGCGGCACTTGCAAATTGCGAAATAATCAGGTACCCCGATAATATAATAAATCTTTACGTGGATGCCATGTACGCCCATTATAAGGCGAAGGCGGCAGAGTACGATGCAGGGCCGGAGATATTTATAGGCGCCGATACCGACGCTTGGCGTCAGGAAGCCACGGCTTACGCCAAGGACTATTATAAGTCCGAAATCGCCATGTATGCGATCCTTGACAGAGAGTTTGGCAGAGAGGTTAGCGACAGCGAATATAAAACCCGCCTTGCCGCCTATGCCGAGGAAAAGGGCGTAACCCCCGAAAAGCTGGAAAAAGTTCACGGCAAAGAGGACATTATAACAAGCATCCATTGGGATAAGGTTATGGAAGTGGTTTGGAAAAACCGTATAGCGGAATAAAAGGCAAAGAGGCGGTATAAAAATATCGCCTCTTAAATTTTTAAAAATTTTTCAAAAAAGGGTGAGAGTTTTTTGCGCTTTGTTCGTCTTATATAGTGAAAACCGAAAGAAAGGCGGTAACGACGTGAAAAGTATATTGATTCTTATACAAAGCTTGCTTTTAATAATAGCGCTTCTTGTATCGGGCGGCTGTGGTAAAGACGTTAACGGCGGCACTGACAGCTCCGCTGACGAGTCTGGGCAGATTACCGAAAGCACTCCCGAAAGCTCTGTTAACAACGTAGAGAACAAAGACGGCGTTATAGTCGGCGATGTCGAGGAAGGGGACAAAGCGCTTGTTGGCGATATGGCTGAAGGCGATGCCGTTTATGAAGCAGTCCCCGAAGAAGCGCCCGCAGAAGACATAATAGACGGCGGATATTTTATAGGTGAGCAACAGCCTCAAAGCGGCACCCTTACTGCGGGTGAGCTTAAGGATAACGAAAACTACACCGCGTGGAAGAAGCTTCTTGACGACGGTTGGAACCAATTGTGTGCCGATTGGGAGCTTTCTACGCAAAACCGCGTTAAAGTAACGGCGCATACGGAAAACGGCACTCCCGTTACAGGTGCAGAGGTAATGCTTAAAGCCGCCGATTCCGGCAAGATTTTTTCCGCAATTACCAATGCCAGCGGCGTGGCGTATGTGTTTTACGGTGCGGACGTTGTACCCCAAGAAATCACTTTGATCGGCATGGGCGAGGAGCATACCGTACCCTTTGAAAGCGACAAGGCAAGCTACGACTTCGTATGTATAGAAGCAAAGGCGCAAACCAAGCTTGATTTGATGTTTATGGTGGACACTACAGGCTCAATGGGTGACGAGCTGTCGTATCTTAAAGCAGAGGTGCAGGAGCTTATCAACCGTTCCTCCGCCACGGGTATGGCGGTACGCACCAGCGTGAATTTTTACCGCGACACCACCGACGAATACGTAGTAAAATATTTTGCTTTTGAAAGCGACCCCGAAAAAGTAAAGGCAAACGTTGCCGCCCAATACGCCGCAGGCGGCGGCGATTATGAGGAGGCAGTCCACACCGCCCTTTCCAACGCCGTTTATCAGCACGCCTGGGACAATGACAGCGTTAAAATAATGTTTTTGCTGTTGGATGCACCGCCCCATAAGGAAGCGCAGATAATATCCGAAATTAGCAAAACCGTTAGCGATGCGGCATCTATGGGCATACGCATTATCCCCGTAGCCTCCAGCGGCATCAATAAGGAATCGGAATTCCTTTTCCGCAGCTATGCAATGCTTACGGGCGGCAGTTATGCCTTCCTTACCGATACCTCCGGCGTGGGCGGCAGTCATCTTGAGCCTTCTGCCGACCAATACGGCGAGGAATTGCTTGTAGACCTTATGACAAGGCTTATTTATGAATACTGCGGTATGGAATATGAGGCGCCCGAATATGAGATCGGCACTCAGCCGGAAAACAGCGGTGAACAGACTGTTGAATACAGCGACGACGTGGTTGAAGTAACCGCAAACGACACCATCAACGGCGTAATACCCCGTATATCTGCCATATTGGCGGGTACGGTGGAGATAGGTGCCGCCAAAAACGAAGGCTTTGTAAACATTGATATCTGCCCGATAGAAACCGAAAACCAAGCCGCAGAACGTGCAACTCTTGAATGCACCGTTGATTACGACACCGTCACAGCGGTTTACGACGGCAGTGATGGCGTTTGGGCTGTGCATTTTTATCTTTCCGATACGGCAGGCGGCGACCAGATAGTTTATATGAACAAAAACGGCGAGACCCTGCTTATAATATACGGCGAATAACACAAAAGGAGGAACAACAGATGAAGAAAACCAAGATTATTGCTTGCCTTACGGCACTTGCCCTCGGTGTGGGCGGTGTTGCATCGGCAGACACTATTAATATGGGTGACGTGAATTCAGACGGAAAAGTAAGCAGCCTTGATGCGGCGTGGGTGCTTAAGCACGACGCAAAGCTTATAACTCTTGAGGGGGAGTCTCTGACAGCGGCAGACTATAACGGCGACGGCAAGGTAAACAGTCTTGACGCCTCAAAAATTTTGAAGGAAGATGCAGGCATTGTAAGCGCAAAGACCATTGACCACGTGGAAAACTTTTTTGCTACCCGTATTTACGTGCCGCTGTCTGAAGCTTACGAGCTTTTCTGGTACGATGAGGAGTACGTATACTATTTTCCTAATATCGAAAGTCAACTTTACGTGGTTCATTATACCGATGGTACCAAGGAAAACATAGTTCAGGCACTTGACAACGGCAACGTGTCCATAGGCGAGCTGAACGACCTTGGCGTATGGTACAGCAAGTGCAGGTTGGATGCCACCGCTTATGAGGAACCGTTAGGAAACTACGACGACTATCTTGCTTTTAAGTATTACCGTGACAATTGTGACGACTACGACATTGAGAACCCGGACCATATCCCTCCAACCATTGAAGCGGCTCTTGACGGCAGAGCCGAGATAACGGGAACTCTGCAGACTGAAGGCTTTGTAAATACCGAGCCCGTGGAAAATTTTGATTATTCTGCTGCAGAAGAAAGGGCAAAAAAGGAGTTTACAGAAACTTTACCCTATGGTTGGGTGGAAGGGTTATACGGCAAAGATGGTGGTGAATACTACGTAGTAAGGCTTTATAAAGAAAGCTCCACTATGAATTATAAGCTGGTTTATTTGGATACGAACGGCGTGACCAAGCTTATAATTCACGACACACCCACTCCGGTAAAGCGCATTGAAAAAATAGTTGACGAATCCGAAGGTAAGGAAGTAGAGCAGGTTAAGGAAATATTCTACAGCGACGCCAACTACAACTATTATTTTGAAACCGCAAAAAGCAAATACGTAACCGTTTATTACAACGACGGCACTACCGCAAACATAAAGGATGCTTTTTTAAACACCCATAATAACTATGGCATTATGCACTTTCATGATTTAGACTATAAGCGTGAGCATAAAATATTTTCCAAAAGGTTTGAAAGCTTCTCCTGGCACGACGTTGTAAACGGCACAATAGCCGGCGAAACCGAGCGCATTACCGAAGGCTTTGTTCACGACGGCGGCAAAGTGATATACAATAAAGCAATTGCTCTTGAAATGGCACTTAGATATACCGACGTTAAATATAAGGATTACACGGTATATTATGACGGTAACACCAACGGCTGGTGCGTTTCCTTCACTCTTGCAGACGGCAGCTATCAAAACGTATATATGGGCATTAAAGGTTGGGCTTCTATAATAATCAACGGCAAAGTCGATTAACCATAACCATTTTATTACCGATATAACCAAGTAGTTAACGCAGAGCAAAACGGCGCAACGCCTTTGATGTTTTGCGGCGAATAACACAACAAGGAGGAACAACAGATGAAGAAAACCAAGATTATTGCTTGCCTTACGGCACTTGCCCTCGGTGTGGGCGGTGTTGCATCGGCAGACACTATTAATATGGGTGACGTAAACACCGACGGCAAGGTTTCCAGCCTTGACGCTGCACAGGTGCTAAAGCACGACGCAAAGCTTATAACCCTTAAGGGCGAGCCCTTGACAGCGGCAGACTTTAACAGCGACGGCGACGTTAACAGCCTTGACGCCTCAAAAATCCTTAAGCATGACGCAGGCATAAAACCGAAGCAGATAGACCACGTGGAAAACTTTCTTGATACCCGCCTTAGCGTTATGCTGGCAACCGCCTTCGAGTATTTCTGGTACGATGAGGAGTACGCATACTATTTTGCCAATATCGAAAGCCACCTTTACGTGGTTCATTATACTGACGGCACCAGGGAAAACATAGCGCAGGCGCTTGAAAACGGCAATATTACCATTGATGAGCTTAAAGACTATGGGATATGGTACGGTAAGGAAAAGCTTATTGATGCCGACGTCTGTAACAGCTTTAGAGAATATCTAAATTTTAAATATTACCGTGATAACTATTACGGCAACGGTGTTGAAAATCCGGACAATGTAGCACCGACTTTTGAAGCGGCTCTTGACGGCAGAGCCGAGATAACCGGCACTTTGCAGACCGAAGGCTTTGTAAACACTAAGCCCATAGAGGACTTTGAGTATTCCGATGTCAAAGAATTGGCGGCAAAGGAGCTTAGCGAAACCTTTGAAAACGGTTGGACGGAAGAGGTTTATGCGTATGAGGAAAACAACTATTCCTTGGACTATTACGTAGTTAGGTTTTATAACGAAAGCCCCACTGTAAACTACAAGCTGGTTTACGTTGATAAAAACGGTATAACCAAGCTTATTATCCACGATACGCCTAATACTGTTAAGCACATTGAAAAAATAGTTGACGAATCCGAAGGCAAGGACGTAGAACCCGTTAAGGAAATATTCTACAGCGACGCCAACTACAACTATTATTTCGAAACCGCTAAAAGCAAATACGTAACCGTATATTACAACGACGGCACTACCGCAAACATAAAGGATGCTTTTTTGAACTCCGATGATAGCCATTGCGTTGTACAATTCAGACATCTGGACTATAAGCGTGAGCATAAGATATTCTCCAAGCTGTTTGAAGAGTTTTCTTATGATGAGGTTAACGGCGGCGCAATATCCGGCGAAACCGAGCGTATTACCGAAGACCTGGTTTACGGCAAAGGCAGTAAAGTTATAGTTGATAAGGAAGGCGCCCTTGCAATGGCACTTAGACAGACCGACGTTGAATATACGAACTACACCGTATACTACGACGGTAACACCAATACCTGGTGCGTATCCTTCACCCTTGCCGACGGTAGCTATCAAAACGTATATTTGCACCATGAAGGCTGGCCCCACATGATAATAAACGGCACCACCGCAAAATAGAACAAATCGTTAAACTATAGATAGGGAAAGAAAATAGCAGCCCGCCCCCTTTAAGTCACTTGCCATACACGGGTGACACGGGGGCGGGCTGTTATTTATTCTATTGATTCAAGCAATTCTCTCAGGGTGGTGTTGCGCTGTTGCTTTCTGTCGTTTGCAACCATTTGCATAAGCTTTTGGGGCTTGCCCACGCCTATAAACATCTGCTTTGCCCTGGTAACGCCCGTATAAAGCAGGCTGCGGTACATCAGCATTGGCGGAAAATCAAAAAACGGGATAATAACAAAAGGATATTCACTGCCTTGGCTTTTATGTACGGTAACTGCGTAGGCGTGCTCTACGTCCTCAAACATAGAAAAATCGTATTCGGCTATTCTGTCGTCAAATTTGATAATTGCGCTTTGGTCGTGCAGATTAAGCTTCTTTATGATGCCTATATCTCCGTTAAAAACGCCCACGCCGTCTATACCGTCCTGGGTCCAGGGTATGTCATAATTGTTGCGTGTTTGCATTATTTTGTCGCCCTCTCGGTATATAATGCTTCCTATCTTGCACTCTGCCTTACCTTTTTCCTTGGGATTAAGGGCTTCCTGCAACAAAACGTTAAGGGCGGCAGTACCCATGGGGCCCTTGCGGGTAGGGGTTATAATTTGTATGTCTGCCTTGGGGTCTATGCCGTAGCTGGCAGGCAATCTTGTTTTGCATAGCTGGCTTATTAGCTGGGACAGCTCCTCGCCGTCCTGCTTTTCCAAAAAGAAAAAGTCTTTCTTTTTGTTGCCTAACTCCGGCAACTCTCCTGCGTTAATGCTGTGGGCGTTTACAACTATCAGACTTTCACGGGCTTGTCTGAATATTTCGTTAAGCCGTATTACAGGGAACACCCTTGAGGCGATTATGTCCGAAAGCACGTTGCCCGCACCAACCGGCGGTAGCTGGTCACTGTCGCCTATAAGTATAAGATAACAGCCGTCCCTTACTGCTCTAAGCAGGCTTTCCATCAGCAAAACGTCCACCATGCTTACCTCGTCAACTATAATTGCATTATAGGGCAGGGGATTGTGGCTGTCGTGTATAAAGATTTGCTCTCCCTTGCTGTTGTACTTGGTCTCTAAAAGTCGGTGGATGGTTTTTGCCTTGTGGCCGGAAGCCTCGCTCATACGCTTGGCTGCTCTGCCCGTGGGTGCGCAAAGCTTAAAGCTTATGCCCGATGCGGAAAACACCTCTAAAATCGCCTTGATAACCGTAGTCTTACCCGTGCCGGGGCCGCCGGTAACCACGGTAACGCCGTTGCTTGTGGCGTATTTTATGGCGCGCTTTTGGTTTGCGGCGTATTCAATATCATACTTTTCTTCCAAAAATTTTATGCTTTGGTCAATATCCGTCAATCTAAAGGGAAGCTCGCACCGTGCCATGCTTGCCAGCTTTTGGGCAACAAAGCGCTCTGCCTCGTGATACAGCTTTAGGGCGCACCGCCCGCTTCCCAAATAAAGCTGGCCGATTTTTGAAAGCTCAAGCATACAGCTTTCGGCATACATAGGCTCTATCTCAAGGCTGCGTGCCGTGGTTTCAATAACCTCATCGGCAGGCAGATAGCAGTGTCCGCCATTAAACGCCGCTACCGAAAGTACGTGCTTAATAAAGCTTTTAACTCTTTCCGGTGCATCTGCGGGAAACTCCAGCTCCATAGCCATTTTGTCTACCCGTTCAAAGCCGATCCCTACAATATCGTCGCAAAGCATATAGGGGTTGGATTTTATAAGATCAACTGCGGCGCCGCCGTAGCGCTTGTAAATTTTGGTGCATATTGCAGTGCCGAAATATTTGCTGCAAAACATTATAACGTCACGCATACCAAACTTCAGCTTAAAATCCTCGCCAATCTCCAGCGCCCGTTTTCTGCTTATGCCTTTGAATTCAGCAAGCCATTCGGGGTGGTCAGAAAGTACCGAAAAACTATCCTCACCGTATTTTTCCACCAAACGCATGGCGTTAACGGGCCCCAGACCCTTAATATAGCCGGAGGAAAGGAATTTGTAAATCCCGTCCACACCGTCGGGCAACTGCTTTTCGTAGCTTTCAATACGAAACTGCTTGCCAAAGCTGGGGTGGTTTGTCCAGCCGCCCTTGGCAATAAGCCGCTCGCCCTCTACGGTGGAGGGTAACAGCCCTACGGCGGTAACGGGCTCACCGTTACAGTCAATCAAACAGACGGTATAGCCGTTTTCGGGGTTTGTATATACTATGTGTTCAACTACACCTTCTATTTTGTCCACTTAAGATCCTCCGTAAGGTTTATTAAAGGTCGGCTTTTACGCCGACCTTTTGCGGTTTGTTTTTGGTTTATATTTTTGCCTTGATGGCTTCTGCCATATCGGTATCTTCACACTTAACGCCAAGCTCTTCTCTGCCGAAATGACCGTAAGCGGAGAGGGGAGCGTAAATAGGCTTTCTAAGCTCAAGCTTTTCGATGATGGCTGCGGGGCGAAGATCAAACACCTCGTTAACTATCTCTGCAAGACGCTGGTCGGATACAACGCTGCAGGTACCTCTGGTATCAATGTAAACGGAAAGGGGCTTTGCAACGCCGATGGCGTAAGCAATCTGAACCTCGCAAGCAGAAGCTATGCCGGAAGCAACAACGTTCTTTGCAACGTAGCGTGCCATGTAAGCTGCGCTGCGGTCAACCTTTGTGGGGTCCTTGCCGGAGAATGCGCCGCCGCCGTGGCTTGCGTAGCCGCCGTAGGTATCAACTATGATCTTTCTGCCGGTAAGGCCGCTGTCACCGTTGGGGCCGCCGGTAACGAATCTACCCGTGGGGTTAACGTATATCTTGGTGTTTTCGTCTATGTAATTTGCGGGAACTATGGGCTTAATAACGTTGGCAATTATGTCGGCTCTGATCTGTTCAAGGCCTATTTCCTCAGCGTGCTGAGAGGAAACAACGATGCTGTCTATTCTTACGGCCTTGCCGTCCTCATACTCAACGGTTACCTGGGTCTTGCCGTCTGCACGAAGGTAGGGCAGGGTGCCGTTCTTGCGTACTGCGGTAAGCTGCTTGGAAAGCTTGTGGGACATGGAGATAGGCAGGGGCATAAGCTCTTCGGTTTCATCACAAGCAAAGCCGAAAACCATACCCTGGTCGCCTGCGCCGGTATCATACTTGTCGGAAAGGGTGCCTTCCTTAGCTTCAAGTGCCTTATCAACGCCCATAGCTATATCCTTAGACTGCTCGTCCAAAGCAACTATAACGCCGCAGGTGTTGCAATCAAAGCCCTTTTCAGAGGAATCGTAACCGATCTCTTTAATAGCGCCTCTAACAATGCCCTGTATATCAACGTAAGCGTCGGTGGTTATCTCGCCCATTACCAAAACCAAGCCGGTGGTGCAGGCGGTTTCGCAGGCAACTCTTGCCATGGGGTCTTTAGCCAGGATAGCGTCAAGCACGCTGTCACTTATTCTGTCACATATTTTGTCGGGATGTCCTTCTGTTACCGATTCAGAGGTAAAAAACTTTTTCATAATATATACCTTTCTAATTATAATTTACTGTACTTTAACGCCGATTTTTTCGCCGTATTTAACTATGGTTTCAACGCCGTTGGCACTGTTTTGCAATATGTCGCTGTCGATGGTTGCAACCCCTTCCTGCAACAGCAGTACGATGGTAGAGCCGCCAAACTCAAACATACCCTTTTCTTCGCCGCGCTTAAAGGCGTGTGCGCCGTGGAAGTTTTTTATTTTACCCACCATAAGCGCGCCAACCTCAACCTGTACCGCCTTGCCGAAATTCTCTGTTTCCAGCACCGTGTACTCACGGCAGTTGCGCTTGTAAATGTTATACTCACCAACAACTATGGGATGCACCGTGTGCAAAATACCCTTAAGGTAGGTGTTATCACCCTTTTTGCCGTTATCAAAATAACAGTAGCGGTGATAATCGTCAACAGCCAGCCTAAAAACAAGGCAGGTGCCGCCAAGAAAGCTTTTATATATTTCGTCACCGCCAAGCAGGTCGCTTACGGTGTAGGGCGTACCCTTAATAACGAATTGGCTGTCCTTGCCTATATCGTAAACGGAAAGCTTGGAATCACACGGGCTTACCAAGGAGCAGGGCTGCATATCAACCACTCTGCCGCCTTCCCTAAGCTTTCTTGTAAAAAAGTCGTTATAAGAACGGAACTTGCTTTTTTCAAGCATTTCTGTTTCTATTTTGCGCTTTTTAATGGCACTTTTAGCCGCAAAGGCACTTATTCTGCTGCTAAGCACCCTGCCCGTAACCTTTGATACCACGGGTCGGGTCAAAAGCTTAAGAACCATTCTGCCGGATACGGTTTTATATAAGAATTTAAGGGTGCGCTCTTGCTTGTTGCCAACGATAACGTAGTTGCCGTTCCTGTCTTTTAATAACAATGCCATATGCTATAATCCTTACACTTCTATATTCTGTTACATTATACAACCAATGCAATCTTTTGTCAACATCAGATAGCTAAAAATTGCGTTTTGCTGTTCCTTTTTGGCAAAGGTTGTGCTATAATAAGTCTTACAAGAGGTGATTATAAATGTTTAATATTATGGTTGTTGACGATAACGCAAATACCTGCAAGCTTCACAAGGCGTTTCTTACCCGTGCGGGCTACAGCGTTACCGTTGCCAATGACGGTAATGAGGCGCTGGAGCTGCTTGACCGCAAGCACACCGACCTGATCTTGCTGGACGTAATGATGCCCGGCATGGACGGCTTTGAGTTTGCGTCTACTCTTAGAGAGTGCGGTATAAACACCCCAATAATAATGGTAACCGCAAAGGATTCTGCCGTGGATAAGCGCAAGGGCTTTATTTCCGGTACGGACGATTACGTTGTTAAGCCCGTGGATGAAGAGGAGCTGTTGCTTAGAATAGCTGCCTTGCTTCGCCGTGCAAAAATAGTAAACGAAAAGCGCTTGCAGGTGGGCAATACCGTTTTTGATTACGAATCCCTTACCGTAAGCGTCGGTGACAAGTGCGATACCCTGCCGCAAAAAGAGTTTTTGCTTATCTTTAAGCTGCTTTCTTCGCCGGGCAAGATACACACCCGCCGCCAGCTTATGGATGAGATATGGGATATGGAAAGTGAAACCGACGAGCGCACCGTGGACGTACATATCAACCGACTTAGAGAGCGCTTTAAGACCAACGACGATTTTTCTATAGTAACGGTCAGAGGGCTTGGCTACAAGGCCGTTTGCGGTGACGGAAAATGAGGCGGCGTCTTTCAATAAGGGCGCTTACCATATTAGCTGTACTGTTTGTGCTGCTTTTTACGGGATCGCTTATAATAATAAGCTTTTACGTTTACTTTTTGTTGGCGGAGAAGGGCTCTAATCCCGTCAGCAATTATCCCTTTATGTTTATTCTTTCCGTATCGGTAATCTTTTTGGGCACCTTGTTTTCCGTGCCGATAACCCGCTTTTTCGTTGTGCCTATCAAAAACTTGGCAAAGGCAACGGAAAAGGTTAAAAACGGAGATTTTACCGTAAGGGTGGAGGAGACCAACACCTCCGATGAGATAAAGGCACTGGTTTCGGGCTTTAACGGCATGGTAGAGGAGCTTGGCAATACCAAGCTTTTGCGTACTGACTTTATAAGCAATTTCTCTCACGAGTTTAAAACCCCGATAAATTCCATAAAAGGCTTTGCAAGAGAGCTGTTGGAGGATAACAGCCTAAACGAAAGCCAGCGGAGAGAGTACCTGCAAATAATAGTTGACGAGTCGGACAGGCTGGCGGATATGGCGGCAAACGTTCTTCTTTTGACCGACCTTGAGCATACCAGCAGCCCCGCCAGGGAAGAGCGATTTTCTTTGGACGAGCAGCTAAGGCATTGTCTGCTTCTGCTTGAAAGACAGTGGAGCGAAAAGGAGCTGGAGCTTGACGTAGAGCTTGACGAGGTATACTTCGTTTCTGATGAGGATATGCTGTCTCATCTATGGCTTAATCTTATCTCCAACGGAATAAAATTCAGCCCTCGGGGCGGCAAGCTTTCTTTGCGCTGCTTTGAAAAAGACGGTGTTGTTTCCGTCTCGGTAAGCGACGAGGGCGAGGGCATCCCCGCTGACAAAATAGGGAAGGTGTTTGATAGGTTTTATCAAGCTGATACCTCTCATAAGTCCGAGGGGCACGGTCTGGGCTTGACCCTTTGCAAGCGTATAGCCGAGCTATGCGGCGGCAGAATAAAGGTAAAAAGCGAGGTAGGCAGGGGTAGTATTTTCACCGTGGAGCTACCTGTAAGTAAAAACGCAATATAAGCCAACCAACGGTGAAATTAAGGCTAACACCGTGTAAAACGTTTTAGAAAATGTTAAAGAATAAAAATGGTTCGCAACGTGTGTTGCGAACCATCAGGCTGATGACAAACCTTGTCATCAGCCTGGCAGAGTACTGAGAAAGAGTGCAGACGAAACAAACCGAGGCGAGAAC
>JAZUNS010000023.1:0-3973 GCA_045604285.1 Eubacteriales bacterium | reverse complement strand
CAAAACGACCCTCGGCTCACAGTACTTTTGTACAGTTTTCGCCTCGGTTCGTTTCGTCTGCACTCTTTCTCAGCACTCTGCCAAGCTGATGACAGGGTTTGTCATCAGCTTGAGGCAGCCAAGCGCCCCTTGGGGCATTTGGCTGCCTTTTTCTTAAAACAGTATCACGGCTACGTTTAGATTTTTTCCGGTTTAAATGCGGGCATAAGCTGAAGCTTAAACAAATTGTTTTTGTGTTTTCTGTCTATCAGCTCTTTTTTTGCGGCGTCTTCTATTACGCCCTCTCTTATATATCGGTCAAGCTCGGCATAGGTAAAGCCAAGGTTTTCCTCGTCAGTTTTGCCGCAAAGACCGTCGATGGGAATCTTATCCACCAGCTCTTTGGGTATGCCCAAAAGGTAGCCTATTTGCTTAATCTCGGTAACGGTAAGATAAGACATGGGGGAAAAGTCGCCTACGGAATCGCCGTAGCGAGTGGAATAGCCTACCCAGTCCTCGGATAAATTGCAGGTATTACACACCCTGCCGTTGTTGCTTTGAGATACGGCATAAAGGGTGGACATTCTTATTCTGGGGGGCAGGTTTTGCTTGGTTTGGTCGGTAATTGCCATATCCTTGGGCAGGTTGTTAAGGACGGCATCTACCGCATCCTTAATATTAACAACGTAGTGCTTTATGCCCAGATGGTTAACAAGCATATACGCCTTATCTATATCGTGCTGCTCGCCTTGAGGCATAAGCACACCTATAACTCTGTCCTTGCCCAGTGCTTCTACGCACAGCGCCGCAGCTATGGAGCTATCCTTGCCGCCGGAGATACCGATTACGGCATTACAGCCTTTTCCGTTCTCCTCAAAAAACTTTTGTATCCATTCCACGCATTGGTCTTTTACTAATTTAGCATCAAACATAACAGTATCCTTTCTGCTTTAAATTAAAAGCTGCCGTTGTAGTTGGTATCCTTATCCGATACGGCATTATTCCGGAGCATCTTTACTAATCTATTTTAATGGTATCTCATTGACGACAAGTTGTCAATAGTCATTTTACGACTTTTCAACTTGGGCAGGAGAAAATTTTTTTAAAAAAATAAAAAATTTTTTCAAAAATATAAAACCAAAACAAAACTTAAACGCTCTTAATAACCGTAACGATTAAAAACTACGAAATGAGGACACCAAAAATGGCAAAAACTTTTACCTGCCCCCTGTGCGGCAAAGAAATCAAGTGCGGC
Source organism: Eubacteriales bacterium (assembly GCA_045604285.1). Classification (GTDB taxonomy): domain Bacteria; phylum Bacillota; class Clostridia; order Oscillospirales; family CAG-382; genus SIG636. The sequence goes on along the minus strand of JAZUNS010000023.1, from coordinate 2,739 downwards.
TTTTTCAGCACCGAAAGAGCTTACCTTACCGTAACCGATAACTACGACCAAATAACCTGCTGTGAGGAATGCGGCGAAAAATACAAGGCCGAGGCAAAGGAAGAGAAATACAGGTTTTCGGCAAAGGTAGAAAACGCAAGAGCAAAAACCCACGTTAAAATGAAGGACGCCGAGCTTGGCAAAGCCTTTGCAGCATATCTGGCAGAAAAAGAGCAGCAGAAGGCGAAAGCGGAAGGGCTTACGGAGCTGTACTCGATAGGCTGCTTTAGGGTAGACGACAAAGGCAACTTTGCCACCATAGAAAGAAGCCGTGCCTTAGGTCACCGTGACCTTAACACAGAGGACACGCTGTTGACTATAGAGGCGGGAAGCATAAGCGACTCTTATATGTTTAACAAAAACGATATTACCAAGTTAGAATACCGCCGTTGCTCTGCCCCGGCAAGCGCCGGATTTTTAACCGACGTGTACAGCGCTTCCTTTGACGTTTTTCTTAATGACGAAAGCGTTATAACCTATAAGCCCTGCGTAGCAAGAGTAGGCGTGGTTGTTGAAGCGAATATGTTTACCGCAGGTTCCAAGTTAGAGAAGAAGCTGCTTGCAATCCTCGATGAATTCAAAGACGCCATCGGCACCGAGCTTCCCATTAAAAAAGCAAGCCGTATATAGTATATAATTAAAAGGAGATATATAAAAATGGAAAACAACATTACCGTAAACTACACCGACCTTACCACCGCCCAAGAGACCTCTGCCGTTGCCGAAGAGAACGGATTTAAAAAGCTTGTTAAGATACTTCGCCGCATTCGCTATTTTCTGCCCTTGCTAAGCTCTGTCGGTTGGGCAATCGGTTTTTTGATAGGCGACACCCCCGTATTAACCGATTTTGCCTTGGCTTTAATAGCTATAGGTTATATATCCGCCCTTTGTACCTGCCCCAAAAAAATATTTAAGTTTATCTTTATGGTTACCGGGGTATCTGCCGGAGTAACGTTTTATCTTACCTGCTGGCTTTTTGCATTATCCCTTATCCCCACGATAGTAGTAGGCGCAATGGCGTTTGCCGCCGCACTAAGCGTAGTTGTATACGCCCCCGGATTGATTACCCTGTACAACTACTTCTTTAACAGCGAATACACCTGCGCCATGGCGGAAGCCCTGCGTGAAAAGCTTGACGGCGTTAAAGCCAAGCTTTGCGAGCTTAAGGTAGTAAAGCGCTTAAGAAAAGAAAAAGCATAAAAAAGGAGCTAAGCATGAGAAAATACAAAAAGAAAAGAAGATACAACCTTTATTACATATTTCTTGAAGAGCGAAAGCGCACGCATTTTCCAAAACGGCGCCTTAAAGCCCTAAAAAAAGCGATATATTCCCAATTAGCTTGACAAAAAAACCAATATAATTATAATATTAACTATTGATTAAACAGAGGTAAAAACGACATGGACGTACAAAAGACGATACAGCTTGTAAAAAAGGCGCAAAGCGGCGATAAAAAGGCGCTTGCCGCACTGTTTGAGGCTCACTACAGCGATATATATTTCTTTGCGCTTAAGACCTTGAAGGATGAAGACCTTGCCTGCGACATAACCCAGGACACCTCCATTGAGATAATAAAGCATATAAACGACCTTAAGGAGCCTGCCGCCTTTTCCGGCTGGGCAAAGAAAATAGCCTACAGCCGCTGCACCCGTCATTTTAGCAAAAAGACCGAGGTGCTGGTGGAAGAGGACGAGGACGGCAACAGCGTTTTCACCAACGTAGCCGAAGAAAACGAAGAGTTTTTGCCGGAAAAGATGATGGAGAAAGAGGAGTTCAGAAAGTCTATCCGCGGCATAGTGGAAGAGCTTTCGGAAGACCTGCGTGCCACAACCATGCTGTTCTATTTTGATGAACACAGCGTGCGAGAGGTAGCCGAAATACAAGGCATCTCCGAGGGGACGGTAAAAAGCCGTCTTAGCTATGCCCGCAAGGCTATGAAGAAGGGCGTTGAGGACTACGAGAAAAAGCACAACACCAAGCTTCACGCTATTCCCTTGTTCCCGCTGTTTGGCTGGCTTTTTGGGGAAGAAAAGAAGGCAGGCGTACCCGCTGCCGCCGCTGCCCGTATTGCGGAAGGCGTTACCGCCGGAAGCGGCATAGCAGTTACCGTGGCAAAAAGCGGCGCCCCCGTAGCAACGGCAGGCATTATGGCAAAGCTTGCAGCCTTGCCTTTGGCAGCAAAAATAGCAATACCCGTTATTATTGCGGCTTTGTTAATAGGCGGTATAGGTGCGGCATTAAGCCTTGGTAACGATGCCCCCTCCAACGGCGATGACGTAGCTGCCAACGCATCCGCCGATACAAATGTTTCCGAGGATAGCTCTGCCGAATCCTCTGAGGAAAGCTCTGCCGAGTCCTCCGAGGAAAGCTCTGCCGAGTCCTCTGAGGATAGCTCTGCCGAGTCCTCCGAGGATAGCTCTGCCGAAGTCTCCGAGGATAGCTCTGCCGAATCCTCTGAGGATAGCTCTGCCGAGTCCTCCGAGGAAAGCGCAGACGTTAACACCGAGGAAATTATGGAGCTTGGTGAGGTCATAGCAAACGGTATTCTGAGAGATTACGTCTACTGCACCAACAACCGAGATTCCTATGCAGATAACCTTAATATGCTGGCGTGATGGCTTATGGAGATGACGCCCTATACGGAACACGACTACAACCAACGCTGCTTTAAGGTAGCCGATATGCAAGCCGCCGCCGAGG
>JAZUNS010000022.1:0-7276 GCA_045604285.1 Eubacteriales bacterium | reverse complement strand
CCCCAAGCTGTGCGCCGAGGAACGCAAGGCAGTGATGCAACGTCTCGGAGTTGGACAATGGCAAATTTTCGGAGCACACGGCTTTAAAAAGGATTACTCTGTTAATTCTTAATATTTAGAACCTAAGTGCGCCCTCCAAGACCGGCAGTTCCTCGCTGTCCGCACCTTGGCTGTGCGCTGAAATATAATCCCGATGAACATTCTTGGGATTGCCCTTGCCCCGGGTCACGCTTTGACGAAAACGGCAGGCTTTTGAATAATCCCGCAACCGACGATAAAAAGAAGAAATAAAAGCAGGCGGTAAAACAACACGTTTTGCAGCGCTGCCCTAAACCACCTGCTTATATTATATAGCGTATCAAAAAGCACGCCGCACCAACCGCCGCAAAAACAATCGATAAGACGAAGGAATAGGTCATCCTACGATGCAATTTTTTGTATACTTCCCCATCTCCGTCAAGAAGATTATAGTATCCGATTCGATTAAGTACGGCATACAACAAAGACAAAACACAAGCAACCATGCTTATAATGCCGGCGGTTAAAAGCAATTTTTCCATGTTTTACTTCCTTTTGAATAATTTTTGGGCACAACGTCTTCCCAAACCCATTATACATGTTTTTAAGCAAAAGTCACCGTTTTTTATAAATATTTATATAAATAACATTCTTTTTCGTGGGAATATATTATGCCCACCGCCTGCAAGTAAGAATATATAATGGTAGAGCCTACAAATCGCATCCCCCGTTTGTACAAATCCCTTGATATGGCGTCGGAAAGCGGGCTTGTGGTACGGTGGGTTTCGTATACGGTGTCCTCACCTGCAAAGCTTTTTAAATAGCTGTAAAAGGAGCCGTATTCCGAAACGATGGCTTTAAATATTTTGCTGTTATTTATCGAAGCGGTAATCTTAAGCTTGTTGCGTATAAGGTCCTTATTGCTAAGCAACTCTGCTATTTTTTCGGCGCCGTAGTCGCAAACCTTGTCCACGTTAAAGCCATCGTAGGCAGTGCTAAAAGCCTCACGCTTGTTAAGGACGCACTCCCAGGACAGCCCCGCCTGGAAGGATTCAAGTATAAGCATTTCGTACAGATAGCCGTCTTCAAAATTGGGGCGACACCATTCCTCGTCATGGTACTTAACGTATTTGGGGTTTTTAAGGTTGCACCAGCTACACCGTTTTTTGTCGGCTTTTGAAGTGCCTTGATTTTTAGTATTTGGATCCATCACGTTGCTGCGCCTCCTTTTTATACGATTGTAACACAAACCGCCGCCTTTGTGCAAGGCTATCTATTGCAACGGATTGATAGGCTTTTATCTTTTAAGGTACAGCCTATCTTATGCAACAGCCACGATATAAACAAGGTAACCGCCAAAACTACAATTGGTCTGCTCCAGATCCACACACCGCTTGCGGTTTCAAGCCCCGTCAGCGCAACACAAGAACTTACTACACTTTCCATCGGAACATGGAGTATGTATAGACTTAACGAAAGATTGTTGCCTATGTATTCTAAAGGTTTACATAGATTTTTCTCAGGATTTTTTAAAGCTAATACAAACACCCCAAAGGCATACGGAATATATCCAACCGAGCTGAAATCCAAGGACAGTTGGAATACAACGGGAATTGTAGTGATAACCCCCCCAAATACTGCCAACGAAATCTTTTTGTGAACAGCTAAATTTTCAAAACGGTTTTTATAAGTGTGAATATAATATCCCAGCAGAAACCACGGCATTGCTCGTGTAATATAATTAGTTTTCCAAAACCATGCGAGTTGCATAGTTTCGCAATAAGAAATCAGCAAAACTTGCAAAATGAACAAAATAGGCATCAACTTTAAAACAACTTGTTCTTTTCTTTTTTTAACCACAAAATACCATGTAATATACGCCTCGGACATGGCAATTAAATACCAAAGCGGTATAGCATAGTCTATGGTGCAAAAACAAATTGCTTTTATAAGTAATCTCCAACCGAAATATGCAGAAATATTTATTCTGTCTTCGCTTCTTGCATAAGCGTTAGTAATACTGTAAATCAAAAAAACGATATATGCAATTATAAAAATTTTGATAATCTTAAACAGTCTGCGCTTTATTGTTTTTGCATCACTTCCAAAGGCATAATACCCCGCAATCATAAAGAAAACCGGCACAGCAAAAGCGCCGACTTTTGCAACGATTTGTCCAAACACACCCGGAAAAGAAATGTGTATGAACACTACTCCAAAGCAAGCAAAGCATTTTAAAAAGTTTAGCTTGTGATTCATTTCAATTTCTCCGTATTATCTTATTACATTAACATTATATCAAACAAATTTTGGCTTGTAAATACCAACTTGTGCTCCGATAGCCGCCTTTTATGCAATTAACAAAGCAAAAGCGGATGACAAATTCATCCGCTTGTTTTAATTATTCCTTGCTTATTACTTTTTTCTGCCAGGAGCTTTTATTGCACTTGGGGCAACGCATATATCTCGTTCTGTTAATATGCATGGCAAAAAACACGCTGCTATATTTAGGAATATGTCTGTGCCCGCACTTTTGGCATTCGTAATAGCCTGCTTTTTGTTCGATCTTCAGCGCAAACGGAGCTGCGATTAACAAGGGTATTAGGCTTGTTAATACGATTGCCGCACTTAACCATTCTTCCATGGATACGACATTGACGATAATAATCGAAGCGATAATCGGCAAAAGACAACATATGCCCATTATTATTTCTATCCGCAACAGTCTTTTATCGCTTTCTTCCTTTTGCTTTATCATTTCAAGCAAATTGGTTTCTAATTCTTTGTTGTAATTTTCCATTGTAACTACCTCCCCACACAACAAATCGTTTACGGTAATATCCAAAGCAGCGCACAGCTCAAGCATAACGGAAACGTCGGGCATGGCTTTGCCCGTTTCCCATTTTGATACTGCTCTGTCGGTAATGCCCAGCTTTTCTGCCAACTGCATTTGTGTAAGCTTTGCATTTTTTCTGCGTTGGGCAATGAATTTTCCGATTTTTACTTGGTCCATAGGTTGCCTCCTTTCGCATACAGTATAGACCGTTGGGGAAGCAAAAAACACGTACCGCAGGTTGAATGAGGAGGATTCAACCATCGGTTGAGTTGCGTTTTTCAGCTTTTGGCTTTACGCCGCCAAGCCGATTATACCGCAAAGATTAAAACAAATCAATAGTTTACGTGCCCGCGGTTAATTTTTACAAAAACAGGCAGCCAAGCGCCCCTTGGGGCATTTGGCTGCCTCAGACCACTGACAAAGGTACAGAACACGAAAAATATAAAAAATCAATTACAAAAAAAGTTGAAAAGTCGGGAAAGCTTCCCGACTTTTCTGCAATTTATCGTAATTTTTCGTTCAAAACGAACCTCGGCTAACAGTACTTTTGTACAGTTTTCGCCTCGGTTCGTTTCGTCTGCACTCTTTCTCAGCACTCTGCCAAGCTGATGACAGGGTTTGTCATCAGTTTTAATTTACTGTTCTGCGGGGAATTTGTCGATAATCAATGCGTCATACTTAAGGATCTGTGCCGCGTCAAGGCTGTTTACCTTGCCGTCAGCATTTACGTCTGCGGCGGTAAGTGCGCCTTCTTCCAGGGTTATCATCATTGCGTCATGCTTAAGCACCTGCGCTGCATCAAGGCTGTTTACCTTGCCGTCGCCGTTTACGTCGCCGTAGTTAACCTTAACAGGCTCTTCCTCGCCCTGAACGGCGTAGCTTGCATAAGCCTCAAGCTCGTCAAACTGAGAAACGTATTCGCCGTTATTGGTCCAGGCTATCTTAATGCCCTTAACAGCCTTAAGGTCTACGATAACACGGATTTCGTAATAAACGTTTTCGTTGGCGCCTTCAACCGTAACCTGGGCAACCTTTACTTTAGCATCCTGATAGTTGCTGCCGTCGGTGGAGTAGGAAACGGAATCTACAGCAAAGCCGCGGTTGCCGGTTATACGCACGTTTTTGAACACAATAACAGCCACGTCGGTTGCCGTGTCAAATTCAAAGTTTGCCGAATTAACCTGGGCAGAGCCTGCGTATTCAACGGTAATGCCGTAGGTTATGCCCCAAGGGTTGGTGCCGTCGCCTCTGTAGCGGCCGTCGGTAAGCAGCTTGTTATCGTTATCGGCAACGGTTGCGTTAAGGTACTGGTTAAATACGGTGGTGTAAGGCTTGCTTAACAATATATTGTCGCCCTGGGGAATGGGGATTATCTCCTTATCGTCGTCGGGCTTGTCGATCTCGCTCTCATGTACGTAGGTGGCGGTTATAACCGTATCGCCTGCGATAGCGTCGAAGGGCTTATCCCAGCCGGTAAATACGTACTCTTCCCTTTCGGGGTCGGCGGGGGGAGTTGCCGCAGAGCCAAACGCCACGGTCTGGCGGCTTAGTTCGGTACCGTCGTGGTCAAGGAAGATAACCTCGTCCTCACCGTCGGAATACATAGCGGTAACTACCAAAGCTTCGCTTACGTTGTTGTAGTCCTTATCCCAGCCTACAAAGTAGTAGCCGGAGCGCAAAGGAAGTGCGGGGGGAACGGCAGAGGAGCCGCCCTTTACGTTTTGGGTGCTGATTACGTTGCCTTCGTGGTCTTTAAACTCTACTATATAAGTGCCTGCGGTGCCGCCCACGGTATCTACCCAATCGGCGTTACCCATAACCTTAACCTCACCCATTGCATAGCGGGAGGCATCGTTATCGGGGTCAGTAAGCACAAGGCGGATATACTTGGCGGTAATGGCATCGTCAAACACTACGTTAAGGTCGTAGTTGTCGCCGTTGGTTATTTCGGAAGAAACCGTATAACCGGTTATTTCGGTATAATCGGTACCGTTGGTGCTTGCGTAAAGCTTATCTACGGTAGCGCCGCTGTAGAAAGATCCGCTGGTGTAGCCGCGGTAGTTTACAGCCAAGCCGTAAACGGTGGCTTCATCGTTAAGCTTAAAGGTAATATCGGGGGCGCCGCCGGACTTGAAGAACACTGCCCAATCCTTGTTGGAGGAGCCGGGGTTAGAGTTTGCCGCATAGACGCCGTCGTTAAGCTTGCCGGACATATAGTCGGTACCCTGGCTGGAGTTGTCGCCGTAATAGGCGGTGCCGTAATAAGAGGAGCCGCCGGGGTATACGGTTTCGGTATACTTGTAGCTGCCGTTAAGGTCGGGGTCAAGCAGGTTAACCGCATCGGAGGGGAAGGTGCCTTCAACTACTTCGCCGCCGCCTGCGGGGGTGCTGTGGTCGGAGGGATAAATATAAGAAGTATCGCCGTAGTAGAAGCCTGCGTGGCCGTTTACAGAGCCTTCCCTAAAGGAGGGATGGGCTGCAGTTGCGTTGCTTTCGTAATAAACAAACTGTGCGGTAAGCTTATCCTCTTTGACCGTAATGAGCATAGAGGTTATATCGGCAGAAGAGCCGGAGTATTCATATCTGTAGTAATGGGAAGCAACGATATCATCCCAGCTGCTTACCACGTCAGTGGAGGAGCCACGGTCGCCATCGGAAGAGTCGGCGGCAATATAAACGGTGCCGTCAGGCTTGGTGGCGCTGTAATCGGAAACTATGTTACCGTTGTTTAAAGGATGAGAGCGCATATAAACGTGGTGGTCACCTGCAAGAACCAGGTCTATCTTATGGGTATCGCAAAAGTCTGCCCAGTAGTTCCAAAAATAGCTGTAGGTGCCGCCGGTATACTTGTTGGTTGCGGGGCGGTGGTTAACAAGAACGGAATACTTATACTTACCCGCCATGGAGTTTACCACCTGGGTTGCCCAGGCTTCTGCCTCGGCAGAGGGATCCAAATAGTTGATATAGATAAACAGAACGTCATTATATAAATAATAGTAGCAAGTGCCTATCTCATCGCCGTAGCCGTTTTTGGGGTTATTAAAGCAAATGGCGTTATAGGCGCTGGTAGAATTGCCAAATCTGTCCATATCGTCATGGTTGCCTATGCAGTTTGCAAAGGAATACTGCTTAAAGTAGGGCTGGCTGGTAAGAAGCTGCCATTGATTATAGGCAACGCCCCAGGCAACTATATCACCGATGGATACGATATGCTCAACTGCGGGCAGGGACTGCTGTTTTGCCAAAGCGATAGCGGCGTTAATGGCAGTGGTTGCCTTATCCGCACGGGTAGAGGTATAGTAAACGTGGAAGTCACCGGTTACTACAAAGCTCCACTCCTCAGCGCCTGCGGTTTTGAAATAGTAGGTGTCGCTGAACTTGGCACCGTCGCAAACGCGGTATTTATACTCGGTTGCGGGGGTAAGGTCGGTAAGGGTAACGCTATAGTCGTGGAAGGTGTTGGTTTGATAATAATTCTCACCGTTATAATCCTTGCTGTAGCCGTTGTAAAAGGGGTTGGTGCTTTCATCGGCACCGTAGGTTACGTAGGTACCGGATTGGTTTGTTGCGTTTGCCCAATCGGTATCACTTTTAAGGGTGTACTGAACGTAGCAGTTGGTATAGCCAATATCTGCGTGGAAGCCTACGTTCATGGCTGTGTCTGCTTTTTCTGCAGGTGTAGTGGTTATCATACAGATATTATCGGTGGTGCCTGCCGCCAATGCGCTTATGCCCCCGGCACAGGGTGCAAAGCAACCAAGGCAAAGGCTTGCGGCTATTGCCATAAACAAAAAACGCTTTAAAAGTTTCATAACTTTTACCTCCGTGGTTGAAAAATGCTTATATTCCTAACAAAGATTTTAGCACATTAATACAAGTATTGTCAACGCTTTTGTGCATAATAGCAAAAAAACATCGGGGCAAGTCGGCTTTTTTCTCAATTTCTCCGATTTTTGCGTCAACGGGGCATTTCTTTGCAAAAAGGCTTGAAAAAGTGATTTTGTTGTGGTAGAATTACCGAGGTTTTGACAACGGGTCAAGACGTAATTTATATAAAATAAGGAGAAAAAACATGAAAAAGATTTTTGCAATGCTTTTGGTTCTTACCGTAGCACTCACCGCTTTCTGCGCTTGCACCGATTCTTCCGATGAATCCTCTGCAAACGACAGCTCCGCAGTTTCCGAATCCTCTGAAGCTAACAGCTCTGCTGACGCTTCCGAAGAAACCTCTGAAGTTTCTGCTGAATCTGCTGAATCTTCCGAAGCTTCTGCTGAATCTGCTGAATCCTCTGAAGCTTCCGCTGAATCTGCTGAATCCTCCGAAGTTTCCGCTGAATCTGCTGAATCCGCTGAATCTTCCGAAGCTTCTGCTGAATCTGCTGAATCCTCCGAAGTTTCCGCTGAATCTGCTGAATCCGCTGA
>JAZUNS010000021.1:0-9244 GCA_045604285.1 Eubacteriales bacterium | reverse complement strand
AGCAATGGGGTATTTGTTCGGGGTCCCCGCCACGAACGAATGTGAGTGGTGGGGTATTCTATATTCTCTCCGCTATCTGCTTCTGCAGTTTTTCCATAAAGGCGTCAAGGCTCATGGTTTCGGTTTGGTCGGTATCTCTGTCACGTACGGAGATAACGCCGTCCTCAATTTCCTTATGACCGATAATTACCATGTAGGGAACACGGTCAACCTGGCGAGCTTCTCTTACCTTGTAGCCGATCTTTTCGTTGCGCTCGTCTATTTCGCAACGGATGCGGGCTGCCTTAAGCTTTTCGTAAACCTCTTTTGCGTAGGCGTGGTCGGTGCCGGGCAGGGTCATAACCTTAACCTGCAGGGGCGCAAGCCATTCGGGGAACTTACCTGCGAAATGCTCGGTAAGTATGCCTATAAAGCGCTCGATAGAGCCGTAGCATACACGGTGGATCATTATGGGCTGCTTGCGGCTGCCGTCTTCGTCAACGTACTCCAGCTCAAAATTATGGGGAAGCTGGAAGTCAAGCTGAATGGTGCCGCACTGCCAGGTTCTGCCGATGCTGTCACGAAGGTGGAAGTCTATCTTGGGGCCGTAGAAGGCGCCGTCGCCCTCGTTGATGGTGTAGGGAAGCCCCAGCTTTTCAAGGGCTGCCTTAAGACCGTCAATGGCTGCCTCCCAATCCTCGTCACTACCCATGCTGCTTTCGGGTCTGGTGGAAAGCTCTACAAAATATTCAAAACCAAACTTGGTATAAACCTCGTTAATAAGGTTAACAACGCCGATAATCTCGTCGGTTATCTGGTCACGGCGCATAAAGATGTGTGCATCGTCCTGGGTGAAGCAACGTACACGGAACAAACCGTGAAGCGCACCTCTAAGCTCATGACGGTGAACCAAGCCAAGCTCACCCACACGCATGGGCAGCTCTCTGTAGCTGTGAGGACGGTGACGGTAAACCATAACGCCGCCGGGGCAGTTCATGGGCTTAACGCAGAAATCCTCGTCATCTATCTTGGTGCCGTACATATTGTCCTTATAATGGTCCCAGTGACCGCTGGTTTCCCAAAGCCCACGGCTCAGTATAATGGGGGTGGATACTTCTACGTAGCCGTTTTTAACGTGTATTTCACGCCAATAGTCGATAAGTGCGTTTCTAAGATCCATACCCTTGGGCAGGAAGAAGGGGAAACCGGGGCCTTCATCACACATCATAAACAAGCCCATTTCCTTACCTATACGGCGGTGGTCACGGCGCTCTGCCTCTTCCATAAGCTTAAGGTGCTCGTCAAGCTCTTGCTGGGTGCGGAAAGCTATACCGTTAATGCGGGTAAGCATCTTGTTGTCTTTATCGTTCTTCCAATAAGCGCCGCTCTGCTGGGTTACCTTAAAGGCTTTAAGGGCCTTGGTATAGCAAAGGTGGGGGCCGGTACACATATCAATGTAGTCGCCCTGCTGGAAAAAGCTTATCTCTGCATCGGGTTCAAGGTCACCAATATGCTCTTCCTTATACTTTGCGCCACGCTCCTGCATAAGCTTTACGGCGTCTTCTCTGCCAAGGATAAAAGGCTTTATGGGCAGATTTTCCTTAACTATCTTCTTCATCTCGTTTTCTATGGAAACAAGATCCTCGTCAGTCAGCTTGGTGTTGCCCAGGTCAACGTCATAAAAGAAGCCCTTTTCCGTAGCGGGGCCGTAGCCGAAATCGGCGTGGGGCCAAATTCTTTTAATAGCCTGTGCCATAATGTGTGCGGCAGAGTGGCGTATAACCTCCAGCTCTAACTCAGCGGGACATTCGGCAACGGTGCCGTCTTTGTATATTATCTTCATAATCTGTTCTCCTTCCGAAAAAACATATTGATTTACTTACATTACGCTACCCTTTATTTTATAACAAGTCTAAGCCTTTGTCAAGGAAAAGTGCAAATAAATAAATAGTGTAGCGGTTTTGGGGTGATACTCCAAGCGGAGTATCACGCCGGGTCTATTCGCCGGCGGCGAGTTCTATTGCTACGCAGTGTTATTCGGCTTACGCCGAGTGATATTTGCTTCGCAAGTTTATGGCGAATAGAATATCACTGAAGCCGTAAGGCTTCAATATCACTTTCGCAAAGCGAAAATATCACGCTGACTTTAGTCAGCATATCACTTAACAGACAAAAGAAAGAGAAGACTCGCTGAAAAACGAATCTTCTCTTTTCTGTTGTTAGTGGGTTTGGGCTACAGCCCAACTGAGTTTGTGCATACAAATGCGATGCTGGTTCTTAGCTGAATTTAAAAGAATTCTATTTTCTCCGATAAGAACAACGTACTTTTACCGCTACACTATAGTGTTTTTATTTGCCCATCAAGATGGTTTCCATTATTATCAGGTCGGTGGTGTTATTTACTCCGTCGTGGGAGGAGTCAGCCGCCTCGCTGTTAACTGCAGCCAGAGTTTGGGTGCCTGCTATAACCTTTTCAAGGATAAGGCAGTCAGCAGAGGAGCAGATGCCGTCGCCGTTGATATCGGTATAAACAACTATGGAAAGGCTGGTCTGTACCCCGGCGATGGTGGTGGTAATAACTGCGCCGGTGCATACAACGGTGGTTTCGGAAACAACGCTGCTGCCTGCGGTAATGCTAAGGTCTTCATCCACAAACAGCGCCTTTATTGCTTCGGAGGTAAGTACGGTGCCGTCAAAGGTAAGGTAGCCCTTGTCCCTGTTAACTGCTATTTTGTCATTGTTTGCGCCTTCAACAAAGGTGAAGGGGTCAGCAAGAACAACCTTGGTGGTTATGTTTGCAATGGTCTTTACAACGCCAAAGCCGTCCTTAAACTTAAGCGTCAGTACAACGGTGCCGTTGTTTGCACCCTCTGCACGGGCAGTAAAGCTGCCGGATACTGCGCTTTGGAAGCCCGTAAGTGCGGTCTTTGCGTAGCTTACGCTGTAGGTGCCTGCGTTATCGGTGCAGGTAACGTCGCTTATACCGTAGCCGTTGCCGAAAACGAAGCTAACGTTAGGATTTTCTGCCGTGATGTTAAGTGCGGTGCCGCTGTAGGTGTAGTTGGTGCCGTCAACGGTAACGGTACCTTCGCAGTCAAGACGCTTGTTAAGATAGTTTGCGCAGCCTTCAGCCATAGCAAGTGCAATTTCCTGGAAGTAGTTATCGAAGGCGTTGTTATCAACGGTGGTGTCGATAAAGCCAAGCTCTACCAGAGAGTAGGGCAGATCGTCACGGGTGTTGCCGATAACAACCAGGTTATCTCTTGCCTTAAGTCCTCTGTCTGCGAAGATGCCTAAGGACATGAGACTATCCTGTATTGCCTGTGCGTACGCCTTATCAAGGCTGTCATTTGCTTCGTAAAGGGTCTCAACGCCGTTTGCGGATTCGTTGTAGGAGTTACGGTGTATGCCGAGGAAAACCTTATAGTCGCCTGCGTTTGCCTTTGCCGCACGGCTCATAAGGCCGTCGTCAACGTCCTCTATTCTGCAGAAAGCAACGGTAAAGCCCATGCTTTCAAGCTTTCTGCCAAGTGCCAAGGACATATTAAGGGTATCGTCCTTTTCCTGTCTGGTGCCATAGCAGGCGCCGGGCTGTGAGCCGCCGTGACCGGGGTCTATGATAACGTCTGCGGAGGTAACACGGTTGCCTCTAAGGTCAAGGGGCTTTTCAACGTAGAAGAAGTTGCAGGCAGAGGAAAGGGCAGAATCCTTATAGGTCTCGCCGTCACCCTTAGCCTTTATCTGAACCTGGGTATAATCTGTGTTCTGTTCGTAATCAACTCTGGGCTCCATATCGGGAACGTAGCTTGTGCCGGTGATGCCGGAGGTAACAAGAACGCCGTCAATATACGCATCGTAGGATACAGCGCCTTCAACGGGTTCCCAGCTGATAACGGGTGCTTCGTAGGTTTCCATACGGCTAAGGTTGCTCTTGAGAACGGGTGCGGGCAGAGCAGAGCCGGGAAGAACCTTATCGCTGAAGATCTGGACTTCAGCGCAGGTTATTCTCCACTGAGAGCCGGAGGTGAACTGAATGATAACGTAGCTGCCGCTGGCAGAGCCCTTTGCCGTATACTTTCTTACGTAGCCGTAGGAAGAGGTCTTTGCTTCGCCAAGGTAGGTGGCAGAGGCTACGTTCTCGCTGTTACCAACGTATACGTCTATCTTGGTGGGGTAGCCGCAATTAGCGTTGTTATCACGGTCGTTCATAAATACGTTTACTGCGTTTACGTCAACGGTTGTGTCAAACTTGAAATAAACGTTAATGGTGCCGGGGCCTTCGCTTGAATGCCAGAACTCTACGTTAGAGCCCTTTGTTGTTTCAGCATCACCGGTGGGGATGATGTTATCGTTAAGCTTACCGGTGTGGTAAACTTCCCAATCGGTACCGGGAGCTTCGCAATAGTTACCGGTGGTGCCGTTGTCAGAGCCTTCGCCCTTGTAGGTTGCCGCATAAGCAATGTTGTTGCCGCTTTCGGTAGAGGCGGTTTCGGTAGAAGTTATCTGAACAACTCTGTCGGAATTGTTGTTAATATAGCCGGTTACCGTGGTAGAACCGGAGGTGTACTTAACCTTTAATCTGTTGTTGGATGCAACCTCAGTTACCTCAAACATAGTATAGCGGGGCATGGTGTAGTTGTAGGTAGAAGAGGTTTCGGAAGTGTATACGTACTTAGCGCTGTTGGTAGCCATGTAAAGACCGGGGGTGGGGTTAGCACCGCTGTAGTCTATGTCGGGCACGTTGGGGTTTTCAACGTAAGGAAGCTTGCCGTAAGCGGAAATGTACTTATAGCTAAGAGGGTAAGACTTGAAGTAAGCGCCGCCGCCGTTATCCTCCAAGCCCTCTGCATCGGAGGTGTTACCTTCTATGGTGTAAACGTTAGTGCCGTCGGAATATACGACCAAGCCTATATGGTCTACGGTAGAATAGGAAGAAGACCAGCTAAAGAAGATAAGGTCGCCGGGCTGAGGTATGTAAGAGCCGCCGTGGTATGCGGAAGCGTTGGCACGGTCAAATTTCTTAAGCTGATTAAGCCACTGAGTACAGCTAACCTCGCAATAGATATAATCGCTGTCGCCGGAGTTGTTACGGCACCAAGCGTCATAGCCCGTAGCGTTGGATACTCTTGCTTGATAAAGAGCCCAGGTAACGAAGGTAGCGCACCAGGGATAACCGCTGCCGCCGTAGCCGCTGCCCCAGTCGCCCATGTTGTAGCAGAATTCAGTGTAGTTGGAGCTGCCCGCAACGGTGCCGCTCATTTGAGAAGAGGAGTCACCCTCTTGATATCCGGTTTGAGAAAGTGCTATCGCCAAAACGTCGGTAATGCCGTCACCCGTTAGGGGAACACGCATAAAGTTCTGGTAGTATATACTGCTTTGATAAGAGGACGAAGCTCCGTTCGCACCGGTGCGGTAAGAGACCGCCTTAGCCGGCAGACTAATAGCGGGGCATACGCCCAAGACTAATGTCAGTGCCAACAGCACCGAAAGGATCTTTGCAAATTTAGTTCTCATGTAAACCTCCATAATTATGCATTTTGTATAATTATATCACAAAAATTAAAACAATTCAAGGGATAATTTGTGTAGGATTATTGTCAATTGTAAATAGATAAATAAAGAACGCAGCGGTTTTAGCGTGATACTCCAAACGGAGTATCACGCAACTCTATTCGCCTACGGCGAGTGATATTGCTTCGCAGTGATATTCGTCTTTTAGCCGAGTGCTATTTGGCTCCGCCAAGTTATATGCGAATAGAATATCACGAAACCGATAGGTTTCATATCACTTTCGCAAAGCGAAAATATCACGCTGGCGACAGTCAGCATATCACTTTGCAAACAAAAAGAAAGAGAAGACTCGTCAAGTGCGAATCTTCTCTTTTCTGTTATTAGTGGGTTTGGGCTGCTGCCCAAGTGCATTTGTATATACAAATGCGATGCTGGTTCTTAACCGAATTTGAAAGAATTTCATTTTCTCCGATAAGAACAACACGTTTTTACGGCTACGTTCTTTTCTATCAATCGGTATTAACAACTCGGCAGCTCTACGGCTTTTGCATCTCTTTTGTTCAGTCGGCTCATGTACCTTAAAACTATGGGGCGGTTAAATCTTTGCACCACAATAAACCGGGCATCGAAAAGCATTGCCGCCACGGCGGTTATTACAAAAGCGGGCAGACAGCCGAAAGCAAAATAAAAAAGTATGCCGGTAAGTGAAATTATCTCGTTTATCCAATGGTCGGTTTCGGATTTTGCCATGGTGGTTGCCAACTGCTCCGGCGTGCGCTTTTTAAAATTAAAAGAGTCGGGGTCAAAGGTCAACACCTTGTCCTTCCATTTACGCACCCTTAACAGCTTGTAAAGCTTTTTTTCAAACCTGCGCTCTTTAAACCAGGGGTGCTTGTAGTCAATGGTAAACAGCTTGGTTACCTCGCCCATAAATATGCGCAGCCCAAAATGATAAAATATCATAAAAGATACCACGCCTATCCAAAACCCTACGTCGCTTTTCCAGATACCCCCGTAGTACAGGTACAAAAACACAGCCGCCAAAACGGCAGTAAGGGCAATAGCGCTGTACATAAAAACGGCAGAACCGCTTAGCTTTTTCTTTTCCAAAAGTATATCCGTCCTTTGCTTTGGCTAAAACGTCGCCCCACTAAAACTCAAGCCTCATCTGGTACCACTGTGCGCCGCCGTGGGTAGAGTCGGATATCCCCTCGCTTACAAAGCCAACGGATTCGTAAAACCCAACCAGATAGTCCTTGCAGGTCAGTACAAGCCCCTTTTTGCCCCTTGCCTTGGTATCCGAAATAACTTGGTGCAAAAGCTTCTTTGCGTATCCCTTGCCCCTTGCCTCCGGCAGGGTAACTACGCTAAGTATTACCTCCCACGCCCCGTCCTTTTTGTATAGGCGGGCGTGTTCGTACATATCGTCGCTAAGGTCTTTTTGGTCGCTTTCCATTCCGTTAACAAAGGATACCAGCCCGTCGCCATCACAAAGCAGCCAAAAGCCCTTGGGGTACAGATCCATACGGCGTATAAAGCTTGCCTTGCTTGCCGCCTCGGCAGGGGGAAAGCTTAGGTTTTCTGCGGCGGATATCGCCTCTATATCATCGGGGGTTCCCATTCTTATTGTCAACATTACGTCTCTCCTTACGTGGCAGCAAGCTTTTTGCCGTAACCTTTTCCCAACGGCTAAGGCGTGCTACTGCTTTTTCTACATATTTTTCGGTTATTTTTATCTTTGCCTCTTGGGGCAGTATAAAGCTATAGCCCAGGTAAATATCGTCCCAGACTACCTCGTACCGCTTTCTGTCCGCCGTTCGTATCTTGGCGGTTATCAGCTCTTGATAAAAGCAGACCTCAATGCGGTCAATAGAGGAGTATTTAAACAGCCTTACAAAGTCGTTGGCTATAACAAGCACCAGCCGCCTGCCTATCTTTATGCCGTAGTTAAAGCGAAAAAACAAAGCAACTAAAACCACAGCCGCCACCAAAGCACACAGCGCCCCAAGGCCGTAGTCCCCCTCCGTTACAAAAACATAGGCTGAAAAGCCGATTAAGGCAAGCAAAAACGCTCCGCCGCCTATAAAAAGCCGGGCGTGGCTGTATTTTATCCGCATCGTTGCCTCCTTATTGTACGATATATTAATTCGCAGGTCAATAGATTTGTAGGGATTTTTCTTTTACATCTCCCCAAAAAAAGCTTGCCGTTTTACACCTTCCGCTTGAAGTTGCCAAACACCTCGTTTACCTTTTCAAAGCTTGCAAAAGTGTCGGGGTGCTTTTTTATTATCCTCATCATGTCGCCTATCTGCCGCTTGTTGATGATACAAACCAGCATATATTTATCCGTGTCCGTATACATACCGTGTACCTTCATTTCCGTAACGCCGTGCTTTAGCTTTTCCATAAGCTCTTTAGAAAGCTCTTCCGGGTGGGTGGTTACTATCTCAAACTTATAGCCGTCCTTAATGCCGCTAAGCCCGCGGTCAACCAAAACGTTTGCTATAAACAGGTTAAGCAGGGTACATATAACGGGGGTAACCTTCATGCCGTACACAAAAAAGGCTATAAGCACAACGCTTGTATCCATATAAAAGGAAACGGAGGCAATGTTCATATCCGGGCGTGCCTTCTTTAGCAGGGCAGATATACCGTAAGTGCCGCCGCTTGCGCCAAAGCGCTTAAGCATCATAGAAAATCCTATGCCCGATACAACGCCCGTTGCAATGCAGGCAAAAACCACGTTGTAATCGTCGCCGTTGTTGGCAAGGCAATAGGGGTTTGCCCCAAGGGCATTATAAATTTTTGGCATAAATGACTGCACAAGGATATAAAGTATAAGCATTAAGCCAAGCTTTTTGTTTATCTTAATGCTTACAAGTATAAATATAGGTAGGTTAAACGCCACCATAAGCAGGGTCCAGCTAAGCTTACCTCCTAAAAAATGGTGGGTTATGGTTGCAAGCCCGCCCACGCCGCCGGGGGCAAAGCCGTTGCTGTTTTGAAAAAAGTGGTACGCCGTGCCAACTATTATTCCTGCGGTTATGGCACACAATAGGTCTTTTATCAGTTCTGTTACGGTCTGTTTTTTCATAAACCCTGTTCTTTCTGTTTTTTTAGATTTGTATCTTTAAGTGCTTGTTAAAGCTATTGTTTGTCAAGACAAACAACCGTTTCCACGGTTGTCCCTTTAGGTAGGGAGTCTGCCAAGGTGTGTAATATATAGGAATTTGGCTAAACTCTATAAAGCCAATTCCTATTCTGTAATTCTCCACCTCATAGATTTTGCAATGGCATACGAACCTTTTTTTACTTCTTCCATATTGATGTAAACATCATCCGACCAAATAATCCAATTTTGGTCATCAAACATAACCGTAGTATCTGTCATATCCCATTGATTATCTTTTATTTGCCACTCTAAAAGGCCCTCGAATTCCAATTCTACAACAGCATCCCAAATGCTGGTGACAAGTATTTTGACTACTAACTTTGTTTGCTCAGAATTAAAAGAATGTCCATGCTCTATCTTTGATATCCCATTATTTATATACTGGACACCGATGATATACCCATCGTGCAGTGAGTTGACCTTCTCAAGAAAGTAATGAATATCTTCGTTTGATTTTATGTAGTTATACATCGTTTGTCCTCCTTCGTCAAATTCAACTTTGCCGGTTAGTTCGCCTTTGTTTGCAAATCCTTTGTATGAACGGATATGCGGATATAATCGTCGGCCTTTTCCCTACTCAAA
>JAZUNS010000020.1:0-6998 GCA_045604285.1 Eubacteriales bacterium | reverse complement strand
GAGAAAAGTGAAGAGTGAAAAGAAATGGTTGCTTTTTGCCAAAGCAAAAAGCCTCATTTTCTCTTATCTATTCTCTCTTATCTCTTATCTGCTGATAGTATAAATCTTTTATACTATCAGCAGAGCGTCTACAATGCTGATGCTATATAAAACTCTACGATTGATAAGATTGCACAAACCAGTCGGTAAACCTCAAAACAAGTCGCTGTGCGTACCCGTTCGAGCCAAGAACAATATCAATTGATCTCCGTCTATTTGATATACGAGCAACCAATCCGGTTGAATGTGACATTCTCGATAACCGCCGTAATCACCGGTAAGCAAATGGTCACGATATTTTGCTTCAAGTGTTTCACCGTTCGCAAGAGCAGTAATAACCTTCTTTATTTTATCAAGATCATATCCGCGTTTTTGCGCTAATTTCAAATCCTTCTTGAATTGATTGGAAGGAACAATCTCATACTTCACCTAAAATGTCCTCCAACATACTGTCTACGTTGTCATACTTCTTGTATTTCTCGGGAGAACGGAACATTTCCTGCGCTTCTTTCATTGCTTCAAGCGTTATCTTATTAGGAACTTCTCTGGTAATGGAAAACGGAATTCCGCCTTCATAAAGCATTTGACGAAGAAAAATGTTTACAGCAGTAGAAAGATCCATTCCAAGATCGGCAAGCATTACCTGCGCTTTGGCTTTGGTTTCAGCATCAAGGCTGATGTTCGTAGATACTTTGGACATAATATCAACTCCTTTCGATAACAGTATATCATATTATATCCCGAGCGTCAACATATTATGTTATAATTTTCACATAAACAATATATTTATGTGCGTTTTGTGTTTGATTTTCAACATACAAACATCGCGTCATCGAAGTTTATGGCATATAAGATGAAAAACTTTGATGAGAGAAAAGCGAAGAGTGAAGAGTGAAAAGAAATGGTTGATTTTTGCGAAGCAAAAAGCATCATTTTCTCTTATCTTTTCTCTTTTATCTCTTCTCTGCTAATCGAATAAATCCTTTATTCGATCAGCATCGCATCCCCAAAGGAGAAAAAACGATACCGCATTTCCACCGCCTCTTTATACAGACGCATGGTGTTTTCGTAGCCCGCAAAGGCAGAAACCAACATTATAAGCGTGCTTTCAGGCAGGTGGAAGTTGGTTATAAGTCCGTCTATCAGCTTAAATTTTTTGCCGGGGTAAAGGAATATATCCGTCTGCCCGTCGTAAGGGTGCAAAATTCCGCTTTCGTCCGCGGCGCTTTCCAGCGTGCGGCAGGAGGTGGTACCAACGGCAATAATTCTGCCGCCCTCAGCCTTTATTCTGTTTATACGGTCGGCACTTTCGGGGCTTACCCTTATGTATTCGCTGTGCATTTTGTGGTTGCGCAGATCCTTTTCCTTAACGGGGCGGAAAGTACCCAGCCCCACGTGCAGCAGCACCTTTTCTATATGTACGCCCTTGGCTTCCAGCCTTGCCAACAGCTCAGGGGTAAAGTGCAGCCCTGCCGTGGGTGCGGCGGCACTGCCCTTTTCGTTTGCATATACTGTTTGATAGCGGTCCTTATCCTTAAGCTTTTCCTTTATGTAGGGGGGCAGGGGCATTATGCCTATTTGCTCTACCGTTTCCAAAAAGGGACGCCGGCACTTAAAGCTTATAAGTCTTGTGCCTTCCTCGGCAATATCAACCACCTTGCCCGTAAGCAAGCCGTTGCCCAATATCAGCTCCGTACCGGGGCGGGTCTTCTTTCCCGGACGGGTAAGGCATTTCCAAACCACACCGTCGCCCTTTTCTTGGGATAGCAAAACCACCTCTATTTCTTCTTCCTTGCCCTCTCTGTGCGCCCAAAGTCGGGCAGGGATAACCTTGGTATCGTTTACCACAAGGCAGTCACCGGGTTGTAAAAAATCTTCTATATCCGTAAACACACCGTGGTGTACCTCACCGCTTTGCCTGTTAAATGCAAGCAGACGAGAGGACGATCTGTCTGCAAGGGGGGTCTGTGCAATAAGCTCTTCGGGCAAATCGTACCAATAACTTGAAAGGTTCATTAAATCCATAATTATCCACCGTTGACAAATTTATATAATTATGCTAACATATAGCAGTGTGTATCAATAACCTGATACCGATAACATTATATACTAATTTCTTATATATTTCAAGGAGGAGATTGTATGTCTAAAAAACCTATTTTTACAGGTATAGCCACCGCCCTTGTTACTCCCATGACCGAGCAGGGCATAGACTATGAAAATTTTGCAAAGCTTGTGGAGTTTCAGATAACCTCCGGTATAGATGCGCTGGTTGTTTGCGGCACCACCGGTGAGGCTTCTACTCTCACTGATGAAGAGCACAGAGACGCCATCGCCTTTGTTGTTAAGCAAACGGCAGGCCGTGTACCCGTAATAGCAGGTACCGGCAGTAACGATCCCGCCTACGCCATAGAGCTTTCCACCCACGCTAAGGAAGCAGGCGCCGACGCTTTGCTTCTCGTTACCCCTTATTACAACAAGGCTACCCAAAAGGGTCTTGTGCGTATGTTTACCGAGATAACCGACGCCGTTGACCTGCCTGCAATCCTTTACAACGTGCCTTCCCGCACGGGCTGTAATATGTTGCCCAAAACCTACCGCGAGCTTGCGGAAAACCCCCGTATAGTTGCGGTTAAAGAAGCAGGCGGCAATATCTCTGCCGTAGCGGAAACCATTAATCTTTGCGGTGACAAGCTGGCTGTTTACTCCGGTAACGACGATCAGATAGTTCCCATAATGTCCCTTGGCGGCATTGGCGGTATAAGCGTGCTTTCCAACCTTATGCCTGCAGAAACCGCTAAGATGGCAAGACTTTACCTTGAAGGCAAGGTTAAGGAAGGCGCCGCTATGCAGATAGATTTTATCCCCCTTATCAATGCGCTCTTCTGCGAGGTTAACCCCATCCCTGCAAAGGCAGCTATGGAAAAAATGGGCTATTGCGGCAGCTATATCCGCAGCCCTCTTACAGAGATGGAGCCCGAAAACAAAGAAAAACTGTTTGCACTTATGAAGGCACATAAACTTATATAAAAGGACGTTTTGTATATGAAGCTTATTATTTGCGGCGTTTTTGGCCGCATGGGCAGGGCGGTTGCCGCTCTTGCCGCCGCTGACCCCAACGTAAACGTGGTGTGCGGTGTGGATATAGCCCCCGGCACGGCGGATTTTCCCGTTGCCGAAAGGATAGAGGATTACACCGGTGAAGCGGACGTTATAATAGATTTTTCCCATCACAGCGGCACCGCTGCCATTTGTAGCTATGCAGCAAGCAGAGGCATCCCTCTGGTGCTTGCCACCACCGGTCATACCGAGGATGAAAAGGCGCTTATCGCTGCCGCTGCTGAAAAAACCGCTGTTTTTGCCTCCGCAAATATGTCCCTTGGCGTTGCGCTTCTTTGCAAGCTTTGTAAAGAGGCAGCTGCGTTCCTTGGCGATGCGGATATAGAGATAATCGAAAAGCACCACAACAAAAAGCTGGATGCGCCCAGCGGCACCGCACTTATGATAGCCGAGGGCATAAAGAAGGTTAGAGAAGAAAGCTATTTTGTTCTTGACCGTTCTGCAGAGCGCCGCCCCAGAGATAAGGCGGAAATAGGCATTCAGGCTGTGCGTGCAGGCAACATAGTGGGCGAGCATGAGGTGCTTTTTGCCCTTGGTAACGAGCATATTACCATATCCCACAGCGCCTTTAACCGTGAGCTGTTTGCCGACGGTGCCTTTAAGGCGGCACGCTTTTTGGTGGGCAAGGCTCCCGGGCTTTATAATATGGAGGACCTGGTTGCCGACGGCAAATAGGTTTTTTTGAAAGGATTTGATCAATATGGCAAGACGTTCAGGCGTACTTCTTAATATATCCTCTCTCCCGTCACCCTACGGCATCGGCGGTTTGGGTAAGGAGGCACGGGCTTTTGCAAAGCGTATAGCGGATATGGGCTTTTCTCTGTGGCAGATATTGCCCACCGTCCCTTTGGGCAGCGGCGACAGTCCCTATGCGGGGCCCTCTGCCTTTGCGGGCAACGTCTTGTATATAGATGTAGACGATCTGCAGTCCAAAGGGCTGATAACAAAGGCGGAAAAAGAGTCTGCCTACTATGAGGGCAGTCCCTATACGGCGGCTTACGGTTACGCCGCCACCGCTAAGGACAAGCTTTTAAGGTTTGCGTTTTCCAGGGCGGGGGCAGAGCTTTTGGCAAAGGCAAAGGCTTTTGGTGAAGAAAACCCCCGTATTAAGGACTATGCACTTTTTGCAGCTATTAAGGACGCCATGGGCGGCGCCCCCTTTTGGGATTGGGGCAAGTACGGCAACTATGCCTATGCCGCCGCCAACCCGGGCGAACACGAAGAAGAATTTTTGTATCGCTTGTTCTGCCAGTACGTGTTTTTTACCCAGTGGGCAGAGTTTAAGGCATACGTCAACAGCGTGGGCGTAAAGATTTTCGGCGATATGCCCATATACGTCAGCGCCGATTCTGCCGAGCTGTGGTCCTCACCCAATATGTTCCAGCTTGGCAAGCTTACCGGCAGACCGGAGAAGGTTGCAGGCGTGCCGCCGGACTATTTTTCAGAGGACGGCCAGCTTTGGGGCAACCCCCTTTACGATTGGAACGCTATGAAAAACGATGGCTTTAGCTGGTGGATAGACCGTATAAACACTTGCGCAAAGCTTTACGACTTGGTTAGAATAGACCATTTCCGCGCCCTTGCCTCCTATTGGGCAGTGCCCGCCACGGCAAAAACCGCCAAGGACGGTGCATGGAAGAAGGGGCCGGGTATGGCGTTTTTCAAGGCAATACAAAAAAGCTGCAAGTGCGAGATAGTAGCCGAGGACCTTGGCACCTTTGGCGAGGACGTGGTAAAGCTTCTTAAGGATTCCGGCTTGCCCGGTATGCGGGTTGTTCAATTCGGCTTTGCCCCCGGCGAAAATTCAGAGCATTTGCCTCACAATTACGTTAGAAACACCGTTGCATATATCGGCACCCACGATAACAACACCATGCTTGGCTGGCTTTGGTCTGCCACCCCTGAGGAGAGGGCGTTTGCCCTTGACTACTGCGGTGCCTCTCACATCGGGTGGGAGCAGGGCGGCAAATATGCCCCCGCCTGCCGCAAGATAATAGAGGCGGTGTGGCGCTCTGTCGCTGATACGGCTGTCATTTCCCTGCAGGATATGTGCGGCTACGGCAGCGATACCCGCATGAACATCCCCGGCGAGCCGGAGGGCAACTGGCTTTTCCGCACTACCGAGGAAGCGCTTGAGGATATAGATGCCGACTATTTTAAAAAGCTAAACAGCCTATATAACAGATAAACACGGAGGATTAACCATGGTACTTTGCGGTATTGATATGATTTCCAAGCACGACGGGCTTTTAAGAGATGCCCGCATAGGTCTTGTTACTGCCCCTACGGGTGTGGATAAAAATATGCGCCCCACTTACGATATACTTATAGAAAAATATAACGTAACCGCCCTTTTTGCCCCCGAACACGGCATAAGAGGCGATGCCCAGGCAGGCGACCACATCTCCACCTACGTGGATGAAGAAACAGGCCTTACCGTTTACAGCCTTTTCGGCGAGAACAAGATTCCCTCCGCCGAGATGATGAGCCAGGTTGACGTATTGATATTTGATATGCAGGACGTTGGTGCAAGGTATTACACCTTCCTTTACGCCATGACCCACTGTATGCAGGCCTGCGCCAAGTACGGCAAGGAAATGCTGGTACTTGACCGTCCCAACCCCATCAACGGCATAAGCGTTGAGGGCGTTACTCTGGACGAAAACTTCTCCAGCGGTGTGGGCGAGTATGCAGTGCCTATCCGCTACGGCCTTACCATCGGCGAGTTTGCTCTTTATATCAACGCCGTTAAAAATATCGGCTGCAACCTTACCGTAGTCCCCTGCGAGGGTTGGAAGCGTGATATGCTCTTTGATAAGACGGGGCTGCCTTGGATATTGCCCTCTCCCAACCTTGCAACGCCCGTAAGCAGCACCCTTAACTATATTGCTACCTGCTATTTTGAAGGCACCAATATTTCCGAGGGCAGAGGTACCACCATCCCCTTCGAGCTGGCAGGCGCCCCCTTTATAGATGCGGCTAAGCTTGAAAGCAGACTTAACGCCCGCAAGCTTCCCGGCGTGCATTTCCGTCGCTGCTATTTTACCCCCACCTTCTCCAAGCACAAGGGTCAGCGCTGCGGCGGCGTACAGCTTCATATAACCGATACCGAGGCGTACCGTCCCTTCGAGGCAGGCATGTATCTGTTTAAGGAAATATGCGAGCTGGCAGGCGATAACCTTGAGTTTACCTACGGCGGCAAGCACCTTGTTCACCTTTACGGTAACGAGGATATCCTTTCTCCCGATTTTGACCCCGCCAAGGCAGTAGAGGCGGCAATGCTTGACTCGGCAGAGTTTGCAAAGGTTAAAAAGGCGTACCACATTTACTATTAATTTTCTCATAAAATACAACCACCCGTCATATACATCTTTTTACGGAGATGATTATATGACGGGCTTGTTTTTGTTTTTTCTAAAGCGATTTGTGTTTTTAATGCTGCGCAGCAGCTCCTCGGGTGGGTCCTTTCCGCCGCCCCTTTCCGCTGCAGAGGAAAGGGAAGCCTTCAAGCGCTGTAAGCAGGGCGACAAAGGAGCGCGGGATAAGCTTATACTGCACAACCTGCGCCTGGTAGCGCATATCGTTAAAAAGTATTACGTTTCCTATAAGGACCAGGATGACCTTATATCCATAGGCACCGTAGGGCTTATCAAGGCGATAGACTCCTTCAAGCCTGAGGCAGGCACACGCTTTGCCACCTATGCGGGCAAATGCCTGCAGAACGAAATATTGATGTATTTCCGTGCGCAGAAAAAGCATTCGGCGGTTACCTCGATAAATGACCCCGTCGACGTGGATAAGGACGGAAATCCGCTTACTTATTTGGAAATAATCGCCGC
>JAZUNS010000019.1:0-2245 GCA_045604285.1 Eubacteriales bacterium | reverse complement strand
ATAGTGCCGTTGTTGTCGGTGGGGCGTGCCGCATCGGCAATGGCGTCCACCACGTCCATGCCCTCGGTTACCCAACCGAAGGCGGCGTACTGACCGTCCAAAAAGTCCGAGGTTTTATCGCAAATAAAGAACTGACAGCTTGCGCTATCCATAGAATAGCTGCCACGTGCCATGGAAATAACGCCACGCTCGTGCTTTAAGGGATTATAAACGCCGTTGGCGCTGAACTCACCAAGAATCTGCTTGCCGCTGCTGCCCGTACCGTCGTGCTCGGGGTCGCCGCCCTGAATCATAAAGTTTTTCATAATACGGTGGAAGGTAAGCCCATCGTAAAACCCGTCTACCGCCAGGCAAAGGAAGTTATCCACGGTAATGGGGGCGTAGGTGGGGTCCAGCTCCAGCTTGATGGTGCCGTAGTCCTTAACCTCTATTTCCACGTGGTGCATAACGGTCATATCGTGGGAATATTTATACTCTCTTTGCACCTGTGCCGCGCTTTCGGTGGTGCCGGTGCTGCTTTCGGTGGCGTCGTTGCTTTCCTCGGATGTATAGGTCAGGTCGGTCACGTCAAATTCCTCGTAATATTCGTAAAAAACCCGGGCGTCGTAAATCGGCGTGTTGCCGCCATCTACGTCAATCCGTCCCCATTGGTATTCACTGCCCTCATAGGCTATCGAAGTAACGCCGCTGTTATAAAAAGCGTCGGAGCCTATGGAGGTAACGCTGTCGGGGATAATTACCGATTTAAGGTTTATAAAGTCCTCAAAGGCGCCATCACCTACGGAGGTAATGCCCCTGCCTATGTGAATAACGTTAACTTGGTTGCTGTAGGGGCGCCAATCCCGTTCCGAAAGGCTTGAGTAATTGGGTATATCGCCCTCGCCCTTTATAAAAAGCACGCTGTTCTTTATTGCCCAGCGCAGGGCAGAGTTGTTGTGGCAATCCATATAGACGCCCTCTTTAAAGGGAACCGGCTCAGCACCCTCGACTTCGGTATTAAGGTTAACTATACAGCCCACCACTAAAATTATCGCCGCCAACAGGGTAAACACCCAATCTTTACTTTTATAAGTCATACAAAACTCCGTTTTTTTATTTTTGTTTATTATATCAGCTTTTGTCCCCTATTGCAACCGTAAAAAATTACACCTATTAATAAAAAACTGTGGAAAAACGGAAAAAACTCTGCTATACTCCTTATAGTAAACCTTTAAGGAGGTATTTGTATGATAAAGATAGGCATTATGGGCTACGGCAATCTTGGCAAAGGGCTGGAGTGCGCCATAGCGCAAAACCCCGATATGGAGCTTTTTGGCGTGTTTACCCGTCGAAAGCCCGAAAGTCTTAGTATTATAACCAAAACCGCCGGCGTTTTTCCTGCCGATGACGTGCTTAAATATAAGGACGATATTGACGTGCTGGTGCTTTGCGGCGGCAGCGCTACCGACCTGCCCGTGCAGACCCCTGAGTACGCAAAACATTTTAACGTGGTGGATAGCTTTGACACCCACGCCCGCATCCCTGAACATTTTGCCGCCGTTGACGGTGCGGCAAGGGAGGGGGGCAAGGTTGCCCTTATCTCCTGCGGGTGGGATCCGGGTATGTTCTCCCTTAACCGCCTTTATGCAGGCGCCATCCTGCCCGAGGGTGAGGACTACACCTTCTGGGGCAAGGGCGTAAGCCAGGGCCATTCCGACGCCATCCGCCGTATTGAGGGCGTTGTGGACGCAAAGCAGTACACCGTGCCGATAGATTCCGCACTGCAATCGGTACGCAACGGCGAAAACCCCAAGCTTTCCACCGGTGAAAAGCACCGCAGAGAGTGCTTTGTGGTTGCAGCCGAGGGCGCCGACAAGGCTAAGATAGAGCAGACCATTAAAACCATGCCCCATTATTTTGACGAGTACGAAACCACCGTTAATTTTATCTCCCTTGAGGAGCTTAAGCGGGACCACGGCGGCATCCCCCACGGCGGGTTTGTTATCCGTTGCGGAAAAACCGGCGTAAACAGCGCCAACAGCCATATTATAGAGTACAGCCTTAAGCTGGATTCCAACCCCGAGTTTACCTCATCGGTGCTTGCCGCCTGCGCCCGTGCCGCATACCGCATGGGTAAGGAGGGGATGACCGGCTGTAAGACGTTGTTTGACGTACCCCCCGCCTTCCTCAGCCCCAAAAGCGGCGAGGAGCTTAGAAAAAATCTGCTTTAAAGCAAAAAGCCTCTTTTGTCCATTGGACAAAAGAG
>JAZUNS010000018.1:0-2402 GCA_045604285.1 Eubacteriales bacterium | reverse complement strand
GCGTCTGTGGAAGAGATTAAGGCACTCATCCGCAAGCTTATGTAGTTTGAGGGGTAAAAAGGGCGCAGAACGGGGAAAATTATAAAACAAGTTTAAGATGATACAAGTGGGGTAAATCCCCACTTGTTTTTTATTATTTTGTTTTTCCCCTTGTAACGAATCTGCGCTCGCCGTTTTCGTCCGATTAAGGTCTGCCTATTGCACAAAAAGCCCTTATATTGGGCAATATTAACAAATTGAAGCCGCATATTTTTTGCAATCATTACATTGACACAGAAAGTTCATAGTATTATAATTAATATGTTAAATTTTTATACTATGAAACGGGGTAAAAGCTTACTATGAAAAAAGTTTTAGTCTTTTTACTTTGTTTGGCGGTTATTCTTCCTATCATGCCGTCAGACTTTAACTCCAACGCCGCCGGCTTTATGTTTGGCGACCTTAGCGGCGACCTGCTTGTTTCCACCACCGACTACACCATAGTAGAAAAAGCTTTGGTTTCGGGCAAGGAGCTTCCCTCTGACCAGCTTACCGCAGGCGACCTGGACGGCAACGGTATACTTTCCGCTTCCGACCTGCTTATTATGGAAACGTACATCCTTGGCAAATCCGACAATATCTGCATGCACAAGCTTTCCGACTGGACGGATACGGGCATCTATAACTGCAAAGGCGTTATGACCACCGTAAGAGGCTGTGAGTATTGCGACAACAAGACGGAAAAGTCCACCAACCCCGACGATACGGCTATACGCTCTATTGACGGCAAGACCGTTATGTTTATAGGCAACTCCTTTGTTTACTACGGCTACTGCATTAACAAGGGCAGCCAGGGCAGTGCCGATAAGGGCTATTTTAAACAGGTATGTACCGCCAACGGCGAAAACGTTACGGTTTTGGACTACGTTTGGGGCGGCAGAAACCTTGATTACATCTATACCAACTACCTTGTAGACGTGGCAAGCTCTACCCTTAAAAAAGTTGACTACGTATTTATATCCGAAGCGGGTGAGAACAACTCCGGCTTGGTATCTGACATTAACAAGATAATAAAGCTGTTCCCCTCCTCTCACACCAAGTTCTTCTATCTGTGCCATTCTTACACCTACCAGGCAGGACACAGCAATATTAAAAACGCCTTCTCTACCCTGCAAGGCAAGGGCATTGAAATAGTTAACTGGGGTCAGCTTGTTTACAACGTATGGAAAGGGACAGAGTCGGTGCCCGGCGCTACCAAGTCCTACAGCAAGACCACCTTTATAGTTAACAAAAACGACGATTACCACCAGAATATGCTTTCCGGTTACATAACCGCCCAGATGTGTTATTGTGCGTTGACGGGCAAATCTGCCGTCGGTCAAAGCTATGCATTCTGCACCGATACCTCTATTAACAGCAAATACGACACCGCTTCTTATATATCCAGCTACTACAACGCCGGCACCACCAATTTTGATGATGTTTTCGCTTCTGCCTCTGATATGAACGGTTTGCAGCAGCTTATTGACAAATATTTAAAGAAGTACAACTTTACCACCTTTACCGGTGGTGAGCATGATTACGTTGCCCACAGCGATGCCGCTTATGACGGCGCACTTGCCGCCGCAGGGCTTGAAGAAAAGGTATGCACCGTATGCAATACCGCCCAGCTGTTTAATACCGGCACGGCAGGCACCAATCATATGTATATAAGTGCTGATACCGTTTCTGCCGCAGGCTACAGCACCGTTAAGGAATATATGCTGGCAGGGCTTGGCAACGTATTTTACAAGACCTCGTCCGGCTGGGGCCGTGCGGGCTACTCTTCCATTATGGGCATGGCAACCACTTGCGACGGCATAAGAGGAAGCAAGGGCAAGGACGACGGCAACACCGATATGTACTGGAAGATAAAGAGCCTTACCGCTGCCTATAATGCGGACGGTGCCACCGCCGCCTCCGGTGAGACCGCTTACGTTTCGCTGTTTGGCTACGACATGACCAACTCGGTTACCGCCAAGGGTGCGGGCATATACTTCAACAAAGTAAATGCACCTAAGTCCTTTGATATTTTGGGCGGCGTTACCGCTGCTGACGGAACCATTACCTGGAAGGTGCTTGCCTCCTTCGATTCCGCCACCGACAGCTACAAGCAGTACGATGCAAAAACCGTTGCCTTCTTTGCAGATTTTAACGCTACGCAGTTTGATTGCGTACAGGTTGGCATTAAGACCATTGACAAAAACGTGTTCTACTGCTCTGAATTTGAGCTTTACGCTTAAGCAATAAAATAAAGAGGGCTGCCGTGGCAGCCCTCAAGCTGATGACAAACCCTGTCATCAGCTTGGCAGAGTGCTGAGAAAGAGTACAGACGAAACGAACCGAGGCGAAAAAACACCCCACAAAAACTTTGTTTTTGTGGG
>JAZUNS010000017.1:0-21352 GCA_045604285.1 Eubacteriales bacterium | reverse complement strand
GCACAAAGCACACGGCCCCAGTTTGCATCAGAGCCGAACATGGCAGACTTAACCAAGGAAGAACAAATAACGCTTTTTGCAACAACCTTTGCGGTGGCTTTATCGGCGCCGCCCTTTACACGGCACTCAAGCAGCTTGGTTGCACCCTCGCCGTCGCCCGCAATGTTGCGGCACAGCCATACGGTAACCGTGTTAAGCGCTTTCATAAAGCAGTCAAAGGCCTCGCCCTCGGCAGTTATTTCGCCGTTGCCCGCCTTGCCGTTTGCCATTATAACAACCATATCGTTGGTGGAGGTATCGCCGTCAACACTGGTCATGTTAAAGGTGTTGTCAACGTCGGTCTTTAACGCCTTTTCAAGCATTGCAGAGCTTATGGCACAGTCGGTGGTCAAAAATACCAGCATCGTTGCCATGTTGGGATGTATCATGCCGCTGCCCTTGGCAATGCCGCCAAGAGTACATTCCACACCGTCAACGGTGAATTTTACGGCAATTTCTTTCTTCCTTGTATCGGTGGTCATTATAGCTTCCGCTGCAGAGGTGCTGTCGTCCCCAAGCTTTGCGGCAAGCTCGTCAATATGGGCGGCAATGGGTGCCGTATCCAGTACCTGACCGATAACGCCGGTAGACGCAACAACCACGTCCTCGGCCTTAACGCCAAGAGCCTTACTTGTCAGCGCACACATCTCCTCGGCAATTTCAATACCGTTTGCGTTGCAGGTGTTGGCATTGCCGCTGTTGCAAATAACAGCCTGCGCCTTGCCGTCGGCAATGTTGTTTTTGGTAACGGTAAGGGGTGCGCCTTTAACAAGATTTTTTGTGTAAACAGCGGCGGTGTTGGCAACAACCTCGCTGTATATCAAGGCAAGATCCTTTTTTTCTTTGTTTTTCCTTATGCCGCAATGTATACCGCTTGCGGTAAAGCCCTTTGCAGCGGTAACACCGCCGTTTATTATAACCATTTTAGGTAAACTCCTTAAAATTTATATAGTCAGACCGTATTCGGCAGGTAAGCCCATAACAAGGTTCATACACTCCAAAGCTGCGCCGGAGGCACCCTTGCCCAGGTTATCGTATCTTGCCATAAGCAAAATTCGTTCCTCACAGCCCATAACGGAAACCTCCATACTGTCCTTGCCGCCAAGGCCCAGGGCAGAATAGAAGCCGCCTTCGTCGGCGTTCTCCTTATAGGTAACAACGGGGCCGGTATAAAGCTTTTGGTAAATCTCTTTAATATCCTCGGCACCGGCCTTTATCGTGGATTTAAACAAGGGCACGGTAACCGCCATGCCGCTGTAAAAATCGCCTACGATAGGGCAAAAGGAGGGATAATTGCTTATGCCCGTAACAAAGGCCATCTCTTTAAGATGCTTGTGGCTTGCGGTAAGGGCATACTGTCTGGGTGCGTCAAGCAGGCTGTTTCTGTCCTTGCCCCCGTATTCGGCAATCATCTTTTTGCCGCCGCCGCTGTAGCCCGTAAGGGAGTGACAGCAAAGCAGGGCATCCTTATCCACAATACCTGCCGCAACAAGGGGATAAACCAAAGCGATAAATCCGCCTGCGTGGCAACCGGGTACTGCAATGCGCTTGGCGGTTTTAACCGCCTCCCATCTTTCTGCGGAAAGCTCGGGGAACCCGTAGCACCAGCCATCGCTTGTGCGGTGGGCGGTGGAGGTATCAAGAATAACCGTATTGGGGTTTTCAACCATTGCAACCGCTTCTCTTGCCGCATCGTCCGGCAGGCAAAGGAAGGCTATATCCGCCTCGTTAAGGGCGGCTTTTCTTGCGGCGGGGTCTTTTCTAACCTCCTCGGCAAGCTTTATAAGGCTTATATCCGTTCTGCCTTCAAGTCTTTCGTATATACGCAGTCCCGTAGTGCCGGCACTGCCGTCAATAAACACTTTTTTCATGGTATTACTTTAAAAACTCCTTCACAAAGGCTATTTGTGCCGCTACGGATTCGGGACCGGTGCCGCCTGCGGAGATGCGCTTGGAAACACAGCTTTCCAAGGAGATCTCACCGTAAACGTCCTCTTCAAACAGATCGGAGAAGCCCTTAAGCACGTCAAGGCTCAGCTTGTCAAGAACGGTGCCGTTCTCTATACAATATGCCACGGCTTGTCCTACAAGCTTATAGGCGGTGCGGAAAGGCATACCCTTCTTAACCAGATAATCTGCCAGGTCGGTGGCGTTGATAAAGCCCTTTTGTGCGGCGGCGTACATATTATCAGCCAGCACACGCATGGTACGCACCATGGGGGCAAACACCTTAAGGCATTTTTTAACGGTGTCAATGCTGTCAAATACAGCCTCTTTATCCTCCTGCATATCCTTGTTGTAGGCAAGAGGTAAGCCCTTAAGGGTGGTAAGCAGCGCCAGCAGGTTGCCGTAAACTCTGCCGGTTTTACCCCTTACAAGCTCTGCCATATCGGGGTTTTTCTTCTGGGGCATTATGCTGGAGCCGGTAGTGTAAGAGTCGTCAAGCTCAATAAATTTGCATTCCCAAGAGGACCAAAAAATAATCTCCTCAGAAAATCTTGAAAGGTGCATCATCAATATGGAAAATGCGCTCATCAGCTCAAGGCAAAAATCACGGTCGGAAACACCGTCAATACTGTTAAGGGTGTAACCGTCAAAGCCCAGTGCCGCTGCAGTATAACTGCGGTCGGTATCATAGGTGGTGCCTGCCAAAGCACAGCTACCCAAAGGACAACTGTTCATGCGCTTTACTGCATCCTCAAGTCTGCCTATATCTCTAATAAGCATCATGCAGTAGCAAAGCAGGTGATGACCGAAGGAAATGGGCTGCGCCCTTTGCAGATGGGTGTAGCCGGGGCAGATAGTGTCCTTATTAGCCTCTGCCTGCTGCAGAACGGCGGCGATAAGCTCTTTAACAAGGGCGGTTATTTCCTCTGCCTCGTCCCTAAGATACAGTCTTACGTCCACCGCAACCTGGTCGTTGCGGCTGCGGGCGGTGTGCAGTCTTTTGCCAACGTCGCCAATGCGCTTTGTAAGCACAGATTCCACAAACATGTGTATATCCTCGGCGTCGGGGTCAAAATCCAGCCTGCCTTCTTCCAGATCCGCAAGTATCTCTTTAAGCCCCTTGGTTATCAAGGCGCAGTCTTCTTCGGATATAATGCCCTGCTTTGCCAGCATTTCCGCATGGCTTACCGAGCCCCTAATATCCTGGCGGTACATACGGCTGTCAAAATGTATGGAAGAATTAAAGTCGTCTGCCTCACGGTCAAGCTCCTTACCGAAGCGACCTGCCCACATTTTTTCCATAAGTATACAAACCTTTCGTCAATAAAAGCAATTAGTCTAAATTGTTCTTCTTTCTCATCTTTGCGCAAACCTTAATGGGAAGACCGAAAAGGTTGATAAATCCTGCAGAATCAGCCTGGTTGTATACGTTGTCTTCGTCAAAGGTTGCAATTTCGGGATCGTAAAGAGAGAAGGGAGAGCTTACGGAGGCGTTAATCATGTTGCCCTTGTAAAGCTTAAGGGTAACGTCGCCCGTAACGGTTTCCTGGGTGCTGTCCACAAAGGCGCAGATAGCCTTGCAAAGGGGAGAGAACCACTGACCGTCATATATAATCTCCGCAAACTTGTGGGCAACAAGTGCCTTATAGTGTGCGGTCTGTCTGTCAAGACAAATGGTTTCAAGCACTTCGTGTGCCTTGTAAAGGATAGTACCGCCGGGGGTTTCATAAACGCCGCGGCACTTCATACCAACAAGACGGTTTTCTACGATGTCAAGAAGGCCTATGCCGTTTTCGCCGCCAAGCCGGTTAAGCTTTGCAATAAGGTCGGCGCCCTTCATTTCAACGCCGTCGATAGCGGTGGGGATACCCTTTTCAAAGTGGATAGTTACGTAGGTAGGCTTATCGGGAGCCATCTCGGGGGAAACGCCCATTTCAAGAAAACCGGGCTTGTTATAGGTAGGCTCGTTGGTGGGATCTTCAAGGTCAAGCCCCTCGTGGGAAAGGTGCCAAAGGTTCTTATCCTTAGAGTAGTTGGTTTCTCTGTTTATCTTAAGGGGAATGTTGTGTGCTTCGGCATAGTCTATCTCTTCTTCACGAGACTTAATGTCCCACTCTCTCCAAGGAGCGATAATGGGCATATCGGGTGCGAAGGCCTTAATAGCCAGCTCAAATCTAACCTGGTCGTTACCCTTGCCGGTACAGCCGTGACAAATAGCGTCAGCGCCTTCGGCAATAGCAATCTCAGCCAATCTCTTTGCGATAACGGGACGTGCAAGAGAGGTGCCAAGCAAATAGTTTTCATATATTGCGCCTGCCTTAACTGCAGGGAAAACGAAATCCTCAACAAACTCGTCGGTAAGGTCTTCGATATAAAGCTTGGAAGCGCCGGTCTTTATAGCCTTTTCTTCAAGGCCTTCAAGCTCGTCTGCCTGGCCAACGTTACCGGAAACGGCGATAACCTCGCAATTGTTGTAGTTTTCCTTAAGCCAAGGAATAATTATGGATGTGTCAAGCCCGCCGGAATACGCAAGGACTACTTTTTTGATGTTCTCTTTGTTCATGTAAAAATACCTCCAAAATAAATGTATACAAAATTATGAGTACATTATACAGCTATGTAATTAAAAATGCAATAGGTTTTGCATATTTTTCTTATATTTTTGCAAAATTGCCTAATGGCGGGGTAAAGGCGGGTTTCTTTTGTTCAAAATGTGTAAAAGCAGCTTAAAATAAGGCTAAAACCACCCTTGCTTTTAGGGTGGCTATGCTGATTGCCGAAAAAAACGACTTAAGAGAAAACCATAAAATGCATAAATATAAATGCATGATGCATATTATACCGCGGCTATCTGTGGTAAATATAGTAGGCGTGTACGGTACGCACTCTGTCCTCGGTTATGTCAAAGCCTGTAATGGAAACCCCTTGAAGGTTCATAAACTCCCAAGCCTCCATCTGGTCTATAGGGGTACGAAAAACCTCCTTACCGCTTGCCATAACCACAAGGTCGTTTTTGGATACGCTTATAAACCCGTCCTTGCCTATTATCTTTTCGTTATAGCCCGTGCGCTCTGAAACGTAGCGTATGTGCTTTTCGTTCAGCCTGTCTGCCATCCAGCGCTTGTACTTAACGCTGTTGGGGTCCTTGGGCGGCTTGTCTTTTCTAAAGTTTGTAAAAATACCCATAGCTACCTCGCTTGCAAAAATAGTGCCGGCGGAACAGCCCGACGGCACCATTGTATTACGGATTGATTATTTTGTCTATCTCCTGAACAACGGAGGAGAAATATGCCTGATTATCGCTGGAGTAATTGTTGGGGTTGTATGTAAGAAGCACAAGTATGTAGGGGTCCTCAGACTCAACTATGCCGCAGTCATGGAAATAATAGCTCATACTGCCGCTCTTGTGTGCAACCGCATGCTCGTTGTTAAGGCCCTTCTTTATGCTGGGCTGGGTTGCGTTAAGGAATACGCTGTAAAGCTCTTCACCGTAGGAGGAGCTTTGTGCAAATTCGTAGATATCTGCCCACCATATAGCCGCGTCAAGCGCGGTAATATCGGGCCAGGTGTACTGAAATTCATCCGCACCGGGACAGCCAAGCTCCTTGGCGTAATCCACAAGACCCTTCCTGTCAAGATAGCGCTGAAGCATGATAAAACCTGCGTTATCACTGTATCTTATGGAATAATTGGCAACCTGGCGTAGGGTATAAATGGTGCCAAAAGGGCTGTTTTTAATAACGCCGCTGCCGGAATAATAGTCGGCAGAGGTGTACTTAATGCCGGTGTTAAGGTCGTAAACGCCTGCGGCTGCCTGCTTGTAAGCGTAAAGTGCCGCAAAGGATTTATAGGCAGAAGCACATCTGTAGTTTCTGTCAACGTTATAGGTGATAGAAGCGCCGTCGGATATTCTGTAAGCGATAAACGAGCATCTGTTGCTGCCGCTTTTGATTGCATCATAAAGGGCGGCGGTGTCAGAGGATATGTTGCCGAAGGTGTCGATACCGTTGGTATAGGGTCTGCTTAAAATGGTGTTGATAATGTCAGAGGAGCTTGCCTCGGGCAGGGTAACGGAGCTATCCTCTTCCGTAGTATCATCTTCAACGGGAGGAACGCTTTCGGAAGGGTCTTCATCCTCCTCAGGCTCGGAAACCGAGCTGTCCTCAACGGAGCTTTCGGTGGTATCCTCGGCAGAGGATTCGTCCTCTTCGTTATTATTGTTATTGTTGTTGCCGTTGCCCATAAGAATATGGTCACCGGGAACACCGGGAAGATGAATGCCGCCAAGCAATTTGTCACCGTCCGGAGAATCGGAAGGGGTGGTGTTGCCGTTAAGGGTAATATCTAAGCTGTTGTGCTTGTCATCGTCATCGGAAACGGGTGCGTCACCTGCGGGCGGCGTATCGCTGTTATCGGGGCTGCCCTGCAGAACCACGGGGGGACGGCTTGCGCCCTGCTGCACCTCTGCATTAAATACCGAGCTTACGCCGCCGGCGATAAAGCCGAGAATCAAAGCCGCAACAAACAAAACGGCGCTTGCCCTTATTATAGTAAGTTTCATCAATAATACTCCTGTAAAATCTCGTTAAAAGCGTGGCACCAAAAAGCCGCCTTACGCCAATTACACAATAATACATATTAAACCTTATACGGCATTTTAACACAAAAATCTACCCGTGTCAATACTTTTTGCTAAAAAACGTCGGCAACGCAGGTAATTAGCGTGCTAAAGCGCCGATTTTGACCTTTTACCATACCACAAAAAGGGTAGCGCCAAAATCTTTGTTGCATATTTTGTGACAATATGATAAAATATAAGCAATTTTAAAAATGGGAGGGAAGGCTTTGCTTTTTCAGCTTGGAGAAAACAGCGTAGACGTTGACGTAAGTGCCACAAGGGCGCTTTACAGGCAAAGGAACGACATATATAAGCTGTGCTATTGTCCCTCCTGCCGCAATTACGAAGAAAGCATGCGCCGCTTGGATAAATCCACGGCAGCATTTTTTCGCAAAATGGGCGTTGCCCCGGAAAGACCTGAGGAGGCGTGGGCGTACCTGCCCGGTGAGGAGCAGGGCACACAGCACTATTGGTGTCTGTTTCCTCTGGTGCAAAGCTTTGCGGATATCAAAACGCCCCAAAGCTTTCAAAGGATAGAAGATGGGCTTCTTGCCGGCTTTGAGGAGCGTGACGGTCAGGTGTATCTGGTTTTGGATTGGGTTCTTAACTGGGTGCGGTTGTAGGGTGCAGTTGTTATGAAGGATATTATTATTCCACCGGGGGTTGCCGCCCTTATCAGCCGAATAGAGGCGTCGGGTCACAGCGCTTATATAGTGGGCGGCTGTGTTAGGGATGCGCTTATGGGGCGTGTTGCCTTGGACTACGATATAGCTACCTCTGCCACCCCCGACGAGGTGCAGGGTATATTCCGTGACGCCAGGGTCATCCCCACGGGTAAAAAGCACGGTACCGTTACGGTAATACTTGGCGGCACTAAGGCAGAGATAACTACTTTCCGCAAGGAAAGCGGCTACAGCGACTATCGCCACCCCGATAAGGTCTGCTTTACGGATTCCCCCGCCCGGGATGCCGCCCGCAGAGATTTTACGGTAAACGCCATGTTTTACAACCCGGCAAAGGGCTTGCTGGATTTTTACGGCGGGGCACAGGACATAAAAAACGGTGTTATACGCACCGTAGGTCAGCCGGAAAAGCGGTTTGCCGAGGACGCCCTGCGGATATTGCGGGGCATAAGATTTTCTGCCCGACTGGGTTTTAAGGTGGAGCCAAGCACCGCAGCGGCTATGGAGAAGCTGGCGCCCCTTATAAAGACGCTGGCGGCAGAGCGCATATTTGGCGAGCTAAGGCAGATAATAGCTACGGGTAAGGACGAGGTTATAAAAAGGTTTTCCTTTGTTTTTCCCCACGTATTCGGTTATAACGGAGAAATCACCCCCGTTTTTCAGTATATGCCAAAGTATAGGCTTGCCGTGTTTACGGCGGCATACGGCGGCAGCATAAAGGGCGCTGCAGAGTGCGGCGCAAGGCTTAAGCCCGACGGCGCCACTCTTAGGGCAATAAAGGCGGCGGCAGAGGCGTATTACGGCGAGGGCATAGCAAGCACGGCAGAGCTTGCACGGATATACCGAAGGCACGGCGCCGAGCTTGGCGACCTTGTGTGCGAGGTGTGTTCCGCAAGGGGAAAGCCCATGCCGACGGGGTATGCAGAATACGCAGAGAAGCTTAAAAGCGGCAAGGCACCGCTGCAGCTAAAGGAGCTTGACGTAGATGCGGCGGCAATAGGTGTAAAAGGAAAAGCCTTAGGCGCCGTATTGGAGGAGCTGTACGACTACGCCCACAACAGTGGTGTAAATATAAAGGCTGCGCTGGAGGAAAAAACGCAGCAAATACTTAAAGAAAGAAGGATACAATAATGAAGATAAAAAGATTGGCAGCATTGATAACGGCACTTCTTGCCCTTGGCGGCTGTACCCCGGTGGATATGGACGTTACCGAAAGCTTTGATAAGGAAAGCGAAAGCGTAAGCCAAACGGAAAGCCTTCCTGCAGAGGAAAGCTCTGTATACTATGAAGAGGAAAGCTCTGCCCTGCCGGAAAGCTCTGCCCCTGCGGTGATCGAAAGACCTGCAATATTTGATAAAAGCTATGAGGAAAGAGCCGCATATTTCGGTGAGCATTGGGAGGTTGAATACGACCTTAACGACGCATATTTTAATAACAGCGTGTTTGTGGGCAACTCTATAATGCTTCATTACAGTAATTACGCTACCAAGCAAAGGCAGGCAGATAAGGGCTTTTTGGGCAACGCCGCTTTCTTTGCCGCCGCAAGCTTTAGCCTTTATAACAACAAGCATCAAACGGCAGAAAGCAAGGACTGCGCCCTGCCCTCCTTCAGAGGTCAGCAGATGAATATAACCGACGCTATCGGAGAAATGAAGGTAGACACGGCTTATCTTTCCCTTATGGCGCTTAACGATATCGCCATATACAAAGACGGCCCCACCGGCATAATCGAAACCTATAATCTGTTTACCTCGCTGGTAGATGAGCTTAAGAGTGCGTACCCTCAGCTAAAAATAGTGGTTATGAGCAATACCTACCTCCATTCCTCCAGCGATAGAGGCACAAACAAGCTTAACAACGGCAGTATAAGCGACCTTAATATAAGGGTACTGGATTATTGCAACAGCAACGGTATTGATTTTATAGACGTATCCACCATTCTTATGGATAACAGCGACTGCCTCGGCACCGAGTTTTGCAGCGACATAGGCTCTAACTTCGCCTGCCACCTTACGGGCTATGCCTATAACGCATGGACCTTTATCCTGCGTGACTATGCGGCAAGGAAAATAGCCGGCGTTTGGGAAAACCCCACGTATATGGACGACTACGTTTCCAAATAAAAACAGGGGACAAGCCCCTTATTTAGCAAATATTATAAGAAAGGAGAGGGTTCTTTTGCCCGCCGAAAACAATAAACCCGTTATAAAGCTAAGCCAACCCCAGGCGGATTTTGTGCGTAATCTTATTATCCGCAACGATACCCTTGTAAGAACCCTCTTAAAAAGCACCCTTGGTGATTTGTACGGCAGCCTTGGCGATGAGTGCATAGGCGAGCTTCACCTGCTTGCCTGCGAAAAGGCGGCAGAGCTTATGGAACATCCAAATCCGGATGGCTGGCTTATAAAAGCCTGCAAGCTTAAAGGGCTGGAGCAGCGCCGAAAAGCCACGGCGGTACGCACCGTACCCTTGGCAGAGATAAACGAGCTGCCCGCCTGCGGAGCTGCAGACGACAGCGCAAGGCTTGCCGCTGTTTTAGAGCGTCTTGGGGCAATGGAGGATACCGACCTGCTTACCCCCAGGGAAAGACAAATATACTGCTTGATATATATCAAGGACAAAACCGTAGAGCAAACCGCAAAGCTTTTGGGCATCTCCGAAAAAACGGTACATAACACTCGCTTAAATATGATAAAAAAGGTAAAAAAGTTTATTTCGGAAAATATTTTGTAGTTTTTTAAAATTTTTTTGGGAAAAACCGTGTTTTTTGTCATATATATGGTGAGGAGGTAAAAAATGAAAGAAAAGCTTGTTCTTGATAATATTAACGGTCAAGAGATTAAAAAATTAATAAGCAGTAATAAAATCACCGTAGAACAGCTTGACGTACCCGCCCTTGAAAAGCTTTTGGATTATGAA
Source organism: Eubacteriales bacterium (assembly GCA_045604285.1). Lineage (GTDB taxonomy): Bacteria > Bacillota > Clostridia > Oscillospirales > CAG-382 > SIG636. The sequence goes on along the minus strand of JAZUNS010000017.1, from coordinate 11,146 downwards.
ACGGACCTTTTGCTTTTTGGTAACGGAGACGAAAAGCTTATAAAAAGCTGTAGCGACAGATTAAGTCTTTTGTACGGCGATGCTATTGCCACCGAAAATACTACCCAAGGCATAATAGAAGAAAACGAAGCCCAAAGGCTTTCCATCGAAACGCCCGTTACCGTAAGCAAAAAAAAGCGCATACCCTTGCGCACGGTTATTGCGGCGGCAATCCTTGCGGCGGCGTTGGGTATGCTGGGCGTTTCGGCAAACAAAACCTTTTTTGTTGCGGAATATTACGACGATGCGAGAATGGAACCCATAGGCTTCGGCATACACCTTGATAAGGAAGATACCGGCACCTATGATTACGATATAATTCACGCAGATGCGCCCAGGTTTTACGATTCTGCCGAAGAAATGCTGAAAGCAGAGGGCTTGGATATTATGTATCCCGACAAAACCGTAAAGGATAAGTCCCACCTATTCCTTGCAAGCAACGCTCCGGACGGCGCCCTTACCTTAACGTTTACGGAGCTTGATTCAAGGATATACTTTAACGCAAGCATTAATTCAAAGGCAACCGAGGAAAGCATTGCAAAGGAGAATTACGTAGAGGTAAACGGCTGTAAAATGTATTATGATAAGCGGCGCATTATCTGTAGTGCCTTTGGCGTTAAAGACGGTATTTATTACTGCGTGGTGGCACCCACCATGGAAGAGGTATTTGCAGTTTTAGAAAATATTAAGGAGAACTGATTTTATGAAAAGAATATTATTTGCTTTGCTTGCGGCGGAAATGCTTATTTCCTCCGCTTGCTATACCGCATCCGCAGACGGCGGCAACAGCTACGAATACGTAGTTGACGGCACCGAATACACCGTTGTTTTTCCCACCGATAACCTTAGCCCCGAGGAACAGCAAAGGGTGGCAATGAAGGTTATAGGTATGGATGGCGGCGTTCAGACCTATAACGCTACCTGTAACACCTACGGCCATAATTACGGTCCCGTTGATTATCTTTACGTGTATACTCATAAGCTTAATAAGTACCATCCCCGTTGCCTGCTTGACATTTGCAGTATTCAAACCTGCGCCCGCTGCGGCTATGACCTTATAACCAACGTCAGCTCCAACTTTGTTGTTTGTTGTCCGGAGGATTAGCGGCAATGGATTTAATGGCAGAAACGTTTGGCGAGTTTATATCACAAAAGCGAGCAGAACTCGGTCTTTCGTTGCGTGCGGCGGGTAAGCTGCTTGGTCTGTCTCAGACGTACTTACTCAATATGGAGCAGGGACTTCGTCCTGCACCCTCACCTAAGATCCAGATGAAAATTGCAAAGGTGTACGAACTTACCCCAAAGGAAAGCTTTCTTATGTACGACCTGGCGACCAAAACGAAAAAAGATGGTACCGTTCCTGTGGATATAGCCTTATTCGTTAACAAAAGCGCCACCGTAAGGTCGTTGATTAGATATGCTATGCTGCAGGAGGTTACACCTACCCGGTTGCGCACCATATATAAAGAGGAATTGCGCGCATTCCGCAAAGCCGGAAATGAATAACTTTAAAGTGGCTGTAAAGTTTTTCTTTACAGCCACTTTTTTAAAGATTTAACGTCATTAACAAGTCCGCGGCAAATACCGTTATGCAGGAGACTATCGCCACAAGGGTAAGCCCTTTTTCCATTATGGCAAAAATCAGCCCCACCGCCAGCCCCGTTGCCGCTGCAAGGGGATTGCCCGTTGCGTATAAAGCAGAAGGGAAGGTCATTGCAGCCAATACCGTATAGGGTATGTAATGCAAAAACGAACGCACAAACGGGTTACTTATCTTTTTGCGCACTGCCGCAAAGGGTATTGCTCTTATAAGATAGGTAGAGCCTGCAAGTATTGCCAGATATATCCAAAATTCCTTATTGTTCATCCTTGCCCTCCTCCTTTACGGGAAAAAGCAAAGCACCAAAAACAGCCGCCGCTACCGCACAAATGCTTATGGCAAGCCCGTCGGAAACCTTGCACAGCCACGGCAAATAGTAAAAGGCGCAGCTTAGCCCTACTGATACTGCCACCACCAGCCCCAGCTTTGCAGATTTTTTGGCATCGGGTGCTATTATGGCTATAAACATACCGTATATGGCAATGCACAAAGCGTTCATTACGTTTTGCGGCAGTATCCCGCCAAGCAAGCTGCCAAGCAGTGTGCCTGCGGTCCAGCCAACGTAGGGCATTACGGAAAGCCCCGCAAAAAAGCTTGTACTTACTTCCTTTTCAGCCGCCGCCACCGCAAATATCTCGTCGGTCATAAAAAAGCCGAAAAGCCAGCGCTTTATGCCGGAAAACTCAGGCGTTACCTTTTGAGATAAAGAAACCGACATAAAAGAGTAGCGCAAATTTATGGTAAGCTGGGATATAAGCATTTCTGCATACTGCCCGGGGAAAGCCATTATTTTTATGCCTGCAAGCTGACCGGCAGAGGTAAGGGTGGTCATTGATACTATAACCGCCTGCCACCAGCTAAACCCCAAAGAAACGGCAAGTATACCAAAAGAAAAAGAAACCGATAAATATCCAAGGCCTATGGGTATGCCGCCCCGCAGCCCTTTTATAAATCTTTTCATTATATAATACTACCTTGTTTTCAGCGTTGCCCACAGTTTACCACAATGTCCTGCAAATTTCAATCATAAAAAAGGTTTATCGAAAAAAGCTTTTTTCGATAAACCTTTTTAACTGTTTAGGCTATTTTATCTTGTTCTCAAGCATTATGCCGTCAGAGGTGTTGGGCAAGGCGTCAAAGTTTAGGTCTGCCGCCTTAAATTGCAGGTCGTTAAACTCTGCCTTGCCCATAATGTAATATTCAAGGGCAAGCAGGTCGGCGGCGGAATGCAACGCATCGCCGTTGATATCACCTGCAAGCACGCCCGTTACCTTAAGGGTGGGGTCGGCTTTAAGGTATACGGTCGCGCCGGTGGGTACTATTCTGCTGTCATCCAGCTCGGCGCCGTCTGTGCCAAGCACGCCTACTTCGTATACAAACTGGGCTTTTACCTTGGCTACGGTAAAGCTTTCGTCAAGCTTTGCAAGATAGGTGCCCTCCAGCGTTAAAGCAGAGCTTGCTATAAGCTCAAGACTGTGGGTGGGGGCAACCTCTACCGTTTGCAGCTCGGTAACGGTGTAATAGCTAATGCCCGTACCGGTGGTGCTCTTCAAACGGAAGAAAAAGCTTGCCTTGCCCCCTGCCGCAGGGGAGGGAACCGTAAGCTTGCCGTTGGTAAAGCTTATGCCAAGGCTGTCCTCAACCACTACAAGCTCTGCCTTGGAGGAGACGTTGCTTACCGTGCCGTTATAGGTGGTGGATTTTACCTGAGAACCGTCATATTCCAAGGAGGATACAAGGGTCTTGGACCACTGGCTGTAATTGGTGGTAATGCCCGCAACGCTGTTAACAAAGTATTTATCAAAGGTAGCCTGGTCATTGATGGTGTAGGGCCATACGGTAATACCTCTGTACGCCAGCTCTCTTATAAGATTCTCTCCAAGCCCCGTATACTTGGGGTTAAACACGCTCATGTAATCCTGCACGGCGTCGATAATGGTGGATGCCGTGTACAAAGCGTTGCCCTCATCCAGCGTATAAGAGGAGGAAAGATAACCTATGGCTATACCGGGCAGATGCTTTCTAAGCTCAAGCATGGGGGCAGTTTTAAAGGAGATTATAACCACCTGGTCTATAATGTCATACTTGTTAATAAGGTCTGCCAAAGGCTTTGCAAGGGTGGTATCGTTGGGCTTTATTTCAATAACAAGCTTTTGCCCCGCCTTGCCCTTTATTAGCTTAAAATAGTCCTCAAGGGAGGGGATAGGCTCGGTAGCAACGGAGGTATTGTAGTCTATTACGTATTTGGAAAGCTGGGTGCTGGTAAAATCCACCGTGTTACCGCTGCCCGTGGTGGTGCGGTCAATGGTACTGTCGTGCATAACCATAAGCACACCGTCGGCAACCTTGTAAATATCGTTTTCTACCATGGTTGCGCCCTGCTCGTAGGCAGTTGCCGCACCGGCTATAGAGTTTTCCTGGGCAAGGGACGGAACGCCTCTGTGACCGATTACGTTGGAGCGACGGGTAAGGGTACCCTCAAGATAATATTTCTTCATGCACGCTTCAGTAACGGCTCTGTCCGGTGTGACCACACCGTAAACGCCGGTGTTTATGGCGGCTACCGATGCGGCTTCGCCCTCGCCAACCACCGTCCATACTACGGAATAGCTGTCCTGCATGGTGGTAACTACTTTTTTGGTGGCGTAGGCAGAGTTAAGCATAACAACTCTGGCGCTGTTGGACAATGCCTCAAAGCGCAGGTCCTCGGCATCGGCGGCGGTAACTGCCGTATAATCCACAACGCCTCTTATATATTTCCAACCGCTGTAGGCTCTGTCCACTACCGAAGGGGTAACGGATACGGCATAAGCGTCTCTGCGATTGGTGCTCGTAAGGAACGCCGCAAGGCTGTCTGCGTCGGTGTTGTCGCCTATTCTAAAGGCAGGTATTATAACGCCGCCAAGCTTGCTTAGTGCCGCTTCGGGGGTTGCGCTGCCGTCAGCAAACACAATTTTGGGCGTGCCGTTTACTACGTCATAGGTCATTATGGCAACGGCGGGGGTATCGTAAGCTATATTGTCAAAGTCCGCTTGGGTTTTAATTTCGGTAATAAGGGCGGGCGCAATGGAAATGCCCGTTTCGGGATCCCTTACGTCGGCATATTCACCGGGTAGGGTGTAAAGGTCCGTTACGGCGCTGTTGCCGGGGACGGTTACCTTAACGTAATCCAAGGTCATAACAAGCCCTCTTGCATAAAAGCCCAAGCCGCCTCTTTGAAAAGGTGTTGCCGTCTCGGTAAGCACCGTGGTGCCGTTTATGCTAAGGGTAGAGGTCTTGCCGTAGGAATCTATCTTTACGGTATTAAAAGCGTTTGCCGTAAGGCCCGTATAAGCACCCTTTTGGGTAACGGTCCAGGTGGCGTCGGCTGTGCGCTGGGAAAGCTCGGTTCCGTTGGAGGCGGTGGCGTCATATCGTATACAGCCCTGCAAAAACGGCAGGTTTGCATTTTGCACACGGTACATCATGGCGCCCCATTTTGTGTTGTCCACAGGGGAGGTAAACTTTACGCTTGCGGTATAGGTATAGTCACCGAAAACGTCAAGATATTCGGGCAGCAGCACTCTTACGTAAGTATCCTTAGAGGCTGATGCGTTAAGCACGTAAGTGCCGGAGCTGAAGGTGCCTTTGCCCTCGATGGCTCTGAACTGAGAGGAGGGGTCTGCGGAAAAATCGTTGTAGTACAAAACGTATTCCGATGCGGTGGTCTTCTTTGCCACCACAAACACACGCATGGTCTTGTTGCCGTATACGGCTGTAAGCTCGTGGATACCCTCGGTGGCTTCAAACTCGGTAATAACTGCGCCGTCCTTCTTCCACACCACGTCGGTGCCGTTAACGGGTGATACTCCGTAGCCAAACTGCACGGGACAGTCGGAAAGCAACACCGTCTGACCCGCATCACAGCAAATAGCGGGGGAGGTATAGCTTACCGCACAGCTTACGTAGCCGTCCTCCTCAGCGGTTGTCTCACCAAGGCTTACCTTTACGTAATCCACGGTAATGCTAAGCCCCTTAGCCTGCAGGCCCAATCCGCCCGCAACGTAGGGGGTGGCGTTGTATTCCAAAACCTTTTCTTCATTTATCCAATATACGGTGCTGTTCGCCTTGGCAACCAAGGCTACCACGTTGTAATCGGCAAGCTTGTCGGCATAGGTGCCTTCCACCTTTACGCTCCAGATGTCGCCGGTGGTTCTTTCGGCTATTTCAAGCCCGTTGGTCAGGGCGGCGTTGTAGCGCATACATACCTGCATATACGGATAATCGGTGTTTTGAACACGGTACATTAAAGAAGACCAGTTTTTCTCCGTATTCTGCCCGCTTTGCATAAGCTTTGCTTCAAACTTAAGGTCGCCAAACACGTCCAACCAGGCAGGCAAAAGCACTCTGCCGTAATTGGTGTTGGAAGCCGAAGCGTTTATGGTATAGGTACCTGCACTTGCGCTGTGGGTAACGGTGGTGCCGCTGGTTTGCTGAACCACTCTGAAATCTCCGGGCGCAGAGGTAAAATCATTGTAGTAAAGGACGTATTCGCTTTCGTACAGCGCCCTTGCCACCACATAAACCGTTTTGGTAACGCTGCCGTTGCTTACCTGCAATGCGGTAACGCCGGGGGCGGTGGGGGTAAACTCAGTAACGGTGGCGCCGTTAAGAGTCCACGTCAAGCTGTTGCCCTTGGTGTAAAGGGCATTTGCGGAAAATTGAACCGCACAGTCGCTAAGCTTTACGGTGTCACCCATATCGCAGCGCAAAGCGGGCTTTGCAAAGCCTACCTTGGCGCTTTTTACGTTGGATTCGTTGGGCGCAAGGGTTATTTTTACAGAATCCACCGTAAGTGTGGCGGCACGCACGTGCAAGCCAAAGGCGCCCACGTCGTAATGGGTGGCGGAATAGCTAAGCACCTCCTTGCCGTTAACGGAAAGCTTGCTTGCAACCCCGTCTGCGGCAACGGATACCACGTTGTAGCCGTTTGTAATAAACTCGTCAAACCCGCCGCAACGGTAAACATCCCAGCTGTTGTTTTCGTCCTTGTGGGATAGCTCCATACCGTTCTCCGCGGTAGAATCATATCTTATACACGCCTGCATATAGGGGTAGTTGCCGTTTTGCACTCTGTACATCAGCGCACCCCACTTTTTAGCGTCGGTGGCGTTGGTAACCTTGATTCTGGCGGTGAATACGGCATCGCCAAAGGCATCCAAAAACGATGGCATCAGCACTCTGATATAAGAGCCGGTGGCGTTGGACGCATTAAGCACGTAGGTGCCGTTGCTGTGGGTTACGGTAGCCCCGCTTGATTGCTGAATAACCCGCAGGTCTGTAGGCGCACTTGTAAAATCGTTGCTGTAAAGCACGTACTCGTCAGCGCTTGCCTCCTTGGCAACAACGTATACCGTGGCGGTGTTGCCGTTTGCCGTGGCGGTAAGAGCATAAACCCCCGCCGCATCCGGCGTAAACTCGGTAACCGTCTCGTTACCGTACTTCCACGTAATATCGCTTGTTACCATGGGCAAAGCGGCGGAAAACTGAACCCCGCATTGAGCAAGCAGGGCAGTCTGCCCCACGTCACAGCATATAGCGGGCTTTGTAAAGGAAACGTTGCAGCTTATCCCCGTACCTACCGCTTGAACGTATCCGGCAGGCGGCGCCCAAATCAGCATCGAAAATATCAACGCAAATGAAACCATAAGTTTAAACAGTTTGTTTTTCATATTTTTCCCCACGGAAATACCGCGCCCTCCATGAAAATATCGTTGTGTAAAACACTGCTTACATTATAAATATACAATTTGCCAAAGTCAATAGAAATAGAACAAAATATCCAAAACGCTGAAATGCGCAGGTGCAAATTTGGTGGAAATTAACAAAATAAGGCGTGCGTTTTGATCAAACCCCTCCGTTTTTCCTTAAAACTATCAGCTACATCTTGTGCATTTTAAATTTACAAGCAATAATTTGCATATTCTATCGGCATTTTGCCTAAAAAAATAAAGCTCGGATTGTTTATGTATACAAAACTTTTAATAACCACTTGATTTTTTTTGGGGTAGTGCTATACTTGTCTTATGATAAATGTTTAAAGCTACCTAATTTAGGAGGAATTTATGAATAAAAGTGTAAAGAACGCACTGAACGCAGTAACATGGTTGCTTATCGGTCTTGTGCTTGTGGCAGCAATCCTTTTGGCGGGCGTTCGCTTGATAGGCTATCAAGTATTTACGGTAGTTTCCGGCTCTATGGAGCCTGATATACATGTCGGCGCTTTAGTTTACGTTAAAGAGCTTAAGCCTCACGAGGTTAAAGAGGGCGACGATATAACCTTTGTTACCGATGGCGAAAAGGTTGTTACCCACCGCGTTATAAAGGTAGATGAAGATAAAGGCATTTACCGTTACTACACCAAGGGCACCAATAACGAAACTGCCGACGCAATGCCCGTGCATCAAAACAATCTTGTGGGCAAGGTTCATTTTACCGTTCCGTATTTGGGCTATTTGGCAGAGTTTATTAAAAACCCTCCCGGCACCTATATTGCAATAGCTTTCGGTGTATTGCTTCTGCTTCTCGTTTTCTTGCCGGATATACTTTTCCCCGATAAGTCCGATAAAGAAAAGGGCGACAAAAAAAGCAGTGATGAAGCTTCTGAAGAAAAGGTAATGGAAGTTTCCGCACAAGAATAATTTTGTGGATATGCCCCGGCGGGGTAAAAAATAAGATCCAAATTCTAAAGAAAGGAGAATATAGCATGAAAAACAACAAGTTTGTTAAAGCGATGATGATAGTAGTTGCAATGGTTTTGGTATGCGTCCTTTCCGTTATGGGTACTCTTGCATACCTCACCAGTCAGACCGCTCAGGTGACCAATACCTTTACCGTTGGTAAGGTTGAGATCACTTTGGATGAAACCGACGTTGACGTTTACGGTGTTAAGGATGGCGAAACCCGCGTAATCGCTAACGAATACAAGCTTATTCCTAACCACACCTACGTTAAGGATCCTATCGTTCACGTAGCAGCAGGCAGTGAAGAAAGCTGGCTTTTCGTTAAAGTTGTTGACGGCATTGAAGCTATCCAGGATGATGCTACCGTAGCAGCTCAGATGACCGATAATGGTTGGACCTTGGTTGATGATGAAACCGAAATTTGGGCTTACAACACCAAGGTTAACGCAGGCGATAACATCACTGTGTTCGAAAACTTCAAGATCAAGGCAGACGCTGACGTTTCCAATTATAACGGCAATACCATCACCGTTATGGCTTATGCAGTTCAGGCAGACGGCTTCAGCACCTCTGCAGCAGCATGGGCAGCAGCTCCCTGCAACTTCGTTCCCAAAGCATAATAGTTAGGAGATTTCTATGAACAAAAAAATTGTTGTATTTACAGTAGCAATGGTATTGCTTCTGGGCGTAACAATTGGCGCAACCTTCGCTTATTTGCAGGATATCTCCAATGTAGTAACCAACACCTTTACCTACGGTAATGTAGAAATAGACCTGGACGAGGCAGAGGTTGATAAGTACGGTAATCTCGTGTACCGCGATGGCGAAAGTTCCGAAACTGACGAAGCCAGCGGAACCAACCAGCGCGTTGACGCTAACGAATACAAGCTTATCCCCTCCAACACCTACATAAAGGACCCTACTATTCGCCTTACCGCAGCAAGTGAAGAAAGCTACCTTTTTGTAAAGATAGAAAGCAATATTGACAGCTATCTTATCGATGCCGATATTGAGGGCCACAAGACCATCGCAAACCAGATGATCGCAAACGGTTGGGAACTTCTCGACGACGTTGCAAACGTTTGGGTTTATACCCGCGATGGCGGCACCGTAACGGGTAGTAACCTTGACGATGATACCGATAATAACGGTACAGTTAAGAGCTACAAGGTTTTTGATGAAATCACCGTAAAGGATAATGCTGACGTTACCACTATCGATGACACCCACTCACTTAAAGTTTATGCTTATGCAATCCAGAAGGACGGCTTTAGCTCTGCTGTTGAGGCTTGGGGCGAAATCGATTGGGACCAGGCAGATTAAGCTTAATGCATTTAAGCGAATTTTTCAGTTGACACATTAAGGAGAATTTTATGAACAAAAAAAGTTTAATTCTCGCCATTTCTTTGATGCTCGTATTCGTGTTCACCATGGGTACGACGATAGCTTTCCTTCAGGATAGCGACAACGCAGTAACCAATACCTTCGTTGCAGCAGACATCGGCGACCTTGACCTTAGCGAAACCGATAACGATTCTGACGCCGATTCTGACAAAAACGAATATCTCGTTGTTCCCGGTATCGACATTACTAAAGACCCCTCTGTTTCTTTTGTTCCAAACGAAAATGACAGAGATAAGCTTGTGGACGCATACGTTTTCGTAACCATGACCGCTGATGGGTGGACCACCACTGATAACGAAAACTTCTTTTATAAGCTTGGCGCAGCGGGAGAACCTGCTGTGGACTACGGTCTTTCGTTTTCTATTGCAGATTGGACTTATTTAGGCAAGGATTCTAAAGGCGATTACGTGTATTACGTATCCGTTCCTAAGACAGACACTCTTAATGCAAAGCCCATCATTACCAATAATAAGATTATTGTTGACGATGCAATAACCGAAGATGACTTGGATGCTGCTACGAACGAAGGCGCTTTAACTAACCTTGTGTTCAGTTCATACGCAATTCAGCAGGCAGGCTTTGAATCCGACGTTTGGAGTGCTTATACTGCAGTAAGCGGCAACGTTCAAGCTTCATAGCCGAGACGTCCAAAGTGTTTACGCTTGTTTTCTGAAATTTGATTGCAAATAATAGGAGAAATCGCGTGAAAAAGAAAATATTTATACTTGTTCTTGCGGCTGTTCTCCTTTGCGTAGGTGCGGTTAACGCAACCCTCGCATATTTCAAGGACACCGAATATAACAAGAACGTAATGACTGTCGGCAAGGTTGATATCGTTCAAAACGAATATCAGCGCGGCGAAGACGGCTCTCTTGAAGTTTTTGAAAACGACAAGGGCCTTTTCCCCGTAACCGGCAATCCCTCCGACGGCTATACCGACACCATCGTTGATAACGACGGAACTTCTTATGATGCATTTTCCAACGATATCAACGTTGTTGACAAGGTTGTAACCGTGGAAAACATTGGTGTTTCTCCCGCTTATATCCGTACCGTTTTCGCTTTCGAGATGAAAAAAGTTAACGGCGAGTGGGCAAATCCTATCGGCTCCGACGTAATGCTCGTTGATTCCGACCTTAATGCGGATACTCTTGCAAAACTCGCTCCTGTCAGCCAACCCGCTGTGATCAGCGCAGGCGCAGGTATTGAGTTCCCCAAGTACAATGACGAGTACGTTACCTTCGAGCTTGACGGCACCAAGTATATCGTAGGCGTTTACTACTATGCAAACGACTCCATTCTCGCTGCAGACGCAGAATCCCACGCAAGCCTTCTTCAGGTTTATCTGAATAGCCACGTTGGTAACGAATGGTACGATGCA
>JAZUNS010000016.1:0-3512 GCA_045604285.1 Eubacteriales bacterium | reverse complement strand
GTATCTTCTTCACACATAAAGCACCTCTGATAAAACAAAAATTTTTGACACAGAAAAACCACCGAAAAGCATCGGCGGTTTTGTTGTTCGGATTTCCGAGAAGTCCTTGGACTTCTCGGGGTGCTTATGCTAAAAGCATCCGTGAGAGATTATATCAGGCCTGCATCATATTTAAGTATCCATGCCGAATCCAAGCTGTTGATCACTCCGTCGCAGTTCACGTCACCTGCGGTAAGGCTTTGGATCAAACCAACGTCGTATTTAAGAATTTGTGCTGCGTCAAGGCTGTTGATTACACCGTCACCGTTTGCGTCTCCCGTTTCTATACGTACACATTGGGCAGATTCAAGAGGGTTATTGCCCTCTGCCACCGTAAAGGATACGGTATGGTCTATCACCGTAATAAGATCTTCACAGCCTGCAAATGCGGAATCGCCAACCTCTGCAAGAGATGAAGGGAGCGTGATCATCTTTAAGGCGCATCCCGCGAAAGCATTTGCGCCTATACTGCTTATTCCCTCGCCTATAACCACCTCTTTTATAAACTGCGGATATTCGCTCCAGGGGAAGCTGTCCACAGCCCCCGTCCCCGTAATAACCAATTTTCCGTTTTTATCCAACACAAAGGTAGCGTTTTCGCCACAGCTTCCGTTCTCGTCCAGCCTTATAAGGTCAATGTTGGCTTTTTTAAGCTGCTCCTTGCGTTCCGTAAGCCTATAAATTGTATGATTCACCTTTTCCTCTTCAAACAGCTCGGGCGTTTTGAATATATAAACAGTCTTAAACGGAGAGTAATATCTCAAATCCATCATTTTTACATCGTAAAATCCGTTGGGCAGCACCACTTCGGAAGGAAGCTTTGTATTGCGGTAAAACCAGTTTAATTCAAAGACCCCTTTAATATCATCAGAAAACTCCAAGGATTGAAGGTTGGGAAAATAGGAATCCGAAATGTCAAACAATCCTTCACCCATAAACGCAAGCTTTGTGACCGAGTCACAGCCATCAAAAGCGTAGAAACCTATTTTTGACGCATAAACGGTTAAGGATTCTAAATTATTTGCACCGTAAAACGCATACTCTTCGATGCGCTTGGCACTTTTAATAGTAGAGAATTTCTTGTTTGCTTTACCCGCAGGATAAGAATAAAGCGTGGTTTTGTCCTTTGAGTATAAAACCCCATCAACACTGCAATAATAGGGATTTGCACTGTCTACGCTTATATTTTTAAGCTTGAGGTTATTACCCAAAAATGGACTGTATGAACCGGTAGAGTCACTATAGTAATCAGAAGAGTGAAAGCCTAATCCTGCAGGTATATAAAGCTCCTCAAGAGCCTGGCAGTTAAAAAGCCCACCGATTCCTATGCTTTTTATATTTTTAAGATCCAGCTTTTTCAAGGAAATGCAATCGTGAAAACAACCGGTGTTTATATACTCCAGCGTGGATGGAAAACTGACCGTAGCCAACGACGTACAGCCTGCGAAGGCACCTTCGCCAAGTCTGGTGATTCGCCCTGTAATATTTGCAACCGTCAACGCACTGCATCCGGAAAAAGCACGTTCGCTCAACGTTTCCAACGACAATGGGAACTCTACCTTGCTAAGGGCGGTACACCCTTCAAAGGCATACATGTCGATGGTGGTTACCGAGTCGGCAAACACAACCTGCTTTAAGTGCTTGTTGTTGCGGAATGCACTCTCTCCAACCGCAGTGACGTTGCTTTCCATAGTGTATTTTTCCGCCGTCTTGCCCGCAGGGTAACTTCTGATGGTGTAGGTGTTTTTGTAAGTGCCGTTTTCTTCCTTGTTCCTCTCGTACAGCACGCCGTCCTTTGATTTGAAGGCAACGTTATTGGAAGGGACTACGTATTTCTGTAGGTTACTGCACTTGAACGGAACATTCCATACGTCCACACAGGTGGAGGACAGGGTTATCTTTTTAAGGTTGGGCAGCTCGTTACCTTCAAATGTTGACGAATTTGACGCTGACAGCATCGTTATCCCTTCACTTAAGACTATCTCTTTGACTTCATCTTCATACTTGACGGGGATTGAATATGGGGAAAAGGAAATATTTGCACCGCCGCTACCCGAAAAGTTAAGCAGACCGTTATCGTAAAGAGTCCATGTTACGTTGTTGCTTATCCACCCTTGGTCGTAAGCGCTTGCGCTTTGAGGAAACGCGGCAAAGCAGCTTAAGCATATAAATAATGCTAAGATAAAAGATGTTTTTTTCATCTAAAAGTCCTCCTTTAAGACTAATGTTACAGTTTGGTTCTCCTTGTCCGTTTTCAAATAGACGGTGTATTCGCTTCTACCGTCGGTCAGCGCAATGGAAAGCCTTGTATATATGCCTTTTCCCTTTTCCGTTCTCTGCTCATAAGGGATGCCCTCGGCAGAATAATAAAGATCTATTTGCGGATAAAGCGCCAGCTCGTTGCTGTTTTTGACACAGCTTACCACGCCGTCGTTACCCGATACCGCCCGGTCGGTGTCGGCGTATTCGTTAAGTATAAGCCATACGCCCTCTACGCCCTCTCTCGTGTCAGCATCCAATATTCTTACGGTATAGGAGTGCTTTTTCAACTTGTAAAGCCTTACGGTAATATTACTTTCAAACACATCTGCCTCAAGCCTTTGGTCCGTATATCCCGTGCAAGTAAAGCTCAGCCCGCAAAAGTCATCGCCCTCGCCATTGTTCTCTATTAGCGGCGGAATAGTTACTTTGCCGCCTGCATCGGTAAAATATCCGCCATCCACGTACTTGTATCTTGTCACGTGCACGTTGCTTACAGGCTCGCCCGTATCCGCATCCAGTACGGTAATATTGCAAGGGGCAAAGTCGTCTTTTTTATAGGTAGCTGCATACACCCTTATCGGGGTTTTGTCGCCAAAGATGCTTTTTTTATTATATTTAACCTCAACCGCCGCAGAGGTATAGGCAGAATAGGTTTCCGTACCGTTGAAGAAGAACGTGTATCTACCCTCATACACCTCAAACTTTGCCAAGCCGTTACTGTTGGTGGTTACGTAATCTATCTTATTGCCTTTTTCGTCACATAACCACACCGTCATACCGGCTTCACTTACGTAATCGATTGAAGAGTAGGAGCTCACTACGCTCCTCTTATCATAGACCTGTACGTAAACGGGTATTCGGTCAGTCTCCCTATATCTTTTGCAATCGTTTTCCGGATTCAATTTTTCGGCGGTTAGGTGTGTGTTTTGAAGAGATAAATGCTCCACAGGCGTGTTCGTGGGCGCGTCTTCCGACTCCGCCTCGGATTGCGTTTCTTCAGAGCTTTCCTCGGGGCTCTCCTCAGCGCCTTCCTCGGGGCTCTCCTCAGCGCTTTCCTCGGCGCTCTCCTCGGCGCTTTCCTCGGCGCTTTCCTCGGCGCTTTCCTCGGGGCTCTCCTCAGCGCTTTCCTCGGCGCTCTCCTCGGCGCTTTCCTCAGCGCTTTCCTCGGCGCTCTCCTCGGCGCTCTCCTCGGCGCTTTCCTCGGCGCTTTC
>JAZUNS010000015.1:0-3342 GCA_045604285.1 Eubacteriales bacterium | reverse complement strand
TCTTTTTATCGGTGGTAACAAACACCCTCTCCTTTATCTCAGAGTTGGTGTACTTCTTAAGCATCATATGGCGAACCACTCTGAAGGCTATAGAGCTTTCGGTAGTGGTGCCCGACTTGGATATAACGTTTACGGAAACTTCCTTCCCCTCGCAAAGGGCAAGCACGTCAGCCAAGTCATCACCCGAGAAGGAGTTACCCACAAAATAGATCTCCGGCGTGTCCTTCTTTTGGATGTTGTAATAGCGTGAACGCAAGAACTCAATAGCTGCACGGGCGCCCAGATAAGAGCCGCCGATGCCTATAACTATAAGCACGTCGCTTTCCGCACGTATTTTTTCCGCTGCCTTTTCAATTGCCGCAAGCTCTTCCCTGTCGTAATTAAAGGGCAGGTCATACCAACCCTTATAATCGTTTTCCTCAGAGCGTGCCTTAAGCATTTTATCAGCTGTAACAAGGCGTTCTTCCATTGCGGCAAGTGCCTTGGCGTCAATAAATTCCCCGGCGTATTTGTCGATAAGTCTGACAGACATTTCGCACAACCTTACATAATTATTTTTTTAGATAGATATACACCTGCTATTATACCCGCATTTTTCCATTTTGTCAAGACGCTTAAACAAAAGACAGAATATTTTTCCAAACCAGGGCAAGCATATAGCCAAAGGTCATTTTAGGCACCTCTGCCGCAGCCACCACGTCCACACGGCAAAGCTCGGTGCCGTCGGCGCTTATTATGGCTTCGCCCAGCTTTTGCCCCTTTTTGATAGGTGCGGTCAGCTCCTCGGCAAGCACAAGGTCGGTGCGGGCGTCGCCGCCGCCCTTTTCCGCCAGCAGGGTTGGGGGCGTGTATTTGCCGGCAACGGTTGCCGCCGTTCCGCCCTTAACGGTAATGGGGGCTATCTCAGCCGCCTCCGGACAAAGCACCCGGTAGTTGGCAAAGCCAAAGTCCAGCATCTGTTTGGCGGCGGCAAAGCGCTTGTCAGAGCTGGGGCTGCCCAAAACCACCGCTATAAGCTGCATTCCGTTGCGAAGGGCGGTGGCGGAAAGGCAATACATGGCCTCGGTGGTAAAGCCGGTCTTCATGCCGTTGGCACCCTCGTAAAACCGCACCAAACGATTGGTATTGCTAAGCCCAAAGGCGCCGTTGCGAACGGTATCCATCCATATCGTGGTATAGTTAAAGATTACGGGGTGGCAAAGCAGCTCTCTCGTCATTAACGCCACGTCCAAAGCGGAGGAGTAGCCCCCGTCATCCAGCCCCGTGGTATTGGCAAAATAGGTGTGCTTCATGCCCAGCTCGGCGGCACGGGCGTTCATGGCGGCAACAAAGCTTTCCGCACTGCCGTAGATATGCTCTGCCAGCGCCACGGCGGCGTCGTTGGCGGAAACCACCACAAGGCATTTCAGCATCTCGTCCACGCTCATCTGCTCGCCGGGCTCAAGATACACCTGGGACCCGCCCATGGAAGCCGCATAGGCGCTTACGGTGACCATATCGTCTATTGCTATTTTGCCCTTGGCAGGCGCTTCTGCCACCAGCAGCGTAGACATTATTTTGGTAACCGAGGCTATGGGCAGCTCTTCGTTTTCGTTGTAGCTGTAAAGCACCTCGCCCGTTGACGCCTCCATAAGCAGTGCAGCCTTGCTCTCAAGCCCGCCCTCAAAGCTGACCGATGCTTCCGTCCATTCCTCAAACACGCCGTAGGCGGGGGGATAGGCTACGCCGCCCTCGGTGGCAGCTGCGGCAGGGCAAAGGGAAAAACCAAGCACCGCCGCCATAATTATGGCAATAATTTTCTTCATACCTCTTGCTCCTCTGCATTTTTTCACTAAAAGATATGCAAAAACAAGCAAAATAAGCACCCCTGCAAAAAAGGAAGATAAAATTTTCTTGACAAGCGGGGTAAAAGTGTATATAATGGTTAGAGCATAGGGATATAGCCAAGCGGTAAGGCAACGGACTTTGACTCCGTCATTTCGCTGGTTCGAACCCAGCTATCCCTGCCAAGATGTAAAAATCCGAACCTTTATCCTGTAGGAGAAGGGTTCGGATTTTTCGTTATGCTTTGATAAATGATAATGATTGATTTTTAAAACAAAATAACCGCTCTACGTCCAATGTCCATCTCAGCGGTTCGCTATCTGCACAAGCGTTTTTTCGCTTTTTTGGTGTTTGTTATTTGTGATTATTTGTGTTATAATTAAATCACAAAGCAACGACGTATAAACGCTATGAAGAGCATAGGAGAAATCATCGCAAAGCTTCGCAAGGTCGCAGGTTTGACACATAAGCAATCGGCAAACATGATTGGTGTGTCAGCGCAGACTGTTTCCAAATAGGAGATGACAGTTTCCCATAGTAAAAGGAATCAGTGCTGAATCAATTCGTGAGATACACTATTTGCACAATCAAAACACCTAAAGAGTCAATCGGAGCACTATGCTTTAGTTGGCTCTTTTTTTATATGATCGCAATCTTAAGGTTGCAATTCGGTCTCCCCATTATAATCTTCGATCTTGCAGCCTTGAAACGATTGGCTTAAATACTAGGTTTTGCGATTAACTTGCCAAAATAATATCCGTAATTATATTACCTTTTGCAATGTCGAAGTGTGTTCAAACGGAACGCAGTGAACACACGAAAAATATTGTAAAATGAAATACGCAATAGGAGGTAATATCAAATGGATAGAATTATAACAAATTCAATGATTGGAGATTTTGAAAGCTATCTTCGTTCGGATGAGAAGAGCAACAATTCCATTGAAAAGTATCTTCGTGATGTGCGTTTGCTTGCAATGTTCGCAGAAACAAGAGAAATCAGCAAAGCAGTAGTTATGGAGTTCAAGGCTTTGCTTGCCCAGAACTACGAGGTTACAAGTGCCAATTCTATGATTGCGGCGGTAAATGCTTTTCTGCGATTTATGGGTTGGGTGGATTGCTATATCAAACAGTTTAAGGTGCAGAAGAAAGCGTTTTGCTCCGAAGAAAAAGAGCTGACAAAAGCAGAGTATGTTCGTCTTGTGAACGCTGCAAAGGCAGAGGGCAACGATAGATTGAATCTAATACTACAGACAATTTGCGGAACGGGCATTCGTGTCAGCGAATTGCAGTTTATAACCGTTGAGGCAGTGCGCAAGGGATATTTTATATTTGAACGGATTTTTGTTCGGTGGATTAAGATAGAGTGCAAATATAATAATGACAAAAACTATATGCTTTGTTTTTTAGCGTTTATCGTTTGTAACGGCTTCGCGATGTAATTATAAATTGGTATTTTTCCTCTTTTCTTTTAAAAATTGTGTCCTTTTTCTACAAAAACGATGCTTTCATTGGGACT
>JAZUNS010000014.1:0-9982 GCA_045604285.1 Eubacteriales bacterium | reverse complement strand
GGTGTTTTTTGTGGGGTCCCCGCTACGAACGCAGTGAGTAGTGGGGTGATTTTATGGGGTATCACTTAAATATCACGTGTTTTTGGACGTAGAAGTTTACAAAGAACAAAATGACGTCCACCGGCACTTTTACGATTTTTTCCGACATACACAAATAGTCGGTGCCGATCATTACTATAATGGCGCCTACCGACGTCATACACAGCGCCAGCATAAAGTAGGCTATGGTGGTGCGCAGGTCGGGCTTTGCACGGAACACTATCCGCTTGGAAAGCTGATAGTTTAAAATAACGCTAAGCACCCTTGAAAGCAGATAGGCGTACTCCGGCAGAATAGTTGTCCACTGCAGCATTGACAGATACAAAACGTAATCCAATGCGGTGCATATAAGGGACGCCAAAATATGCTTTATAACCTGCCCGAAAACCATTATGCTATCCCTTATGGGGTGGAAATGAGAGGAAGGGTTGCCCTCCTCATAAATAGTCTCGATAACCGTTTGCACGGTGGGTATGCCCCACTCCTTAAGGTTAAGCAAAACGTTCATTTCGTACTCGTAACGGTTGCCGTCGGCGGTGATAAGCTTGGGTGCCGTAAGGTGGGAAAAGCCCCTAAGCCCCGTTTGAGTATCCATAATGCGATTGCGGGTAACAAGGAAAAAGCAGCCCCTTGTCATGGTGTTACCAAAGCGGCTTCTAAAGGGCATTTGCTTAAAATCCCTTACGCCAAGCACCATTGCCTCCGGCGATTTTTCTGTCAGCCGTGCCACGGTTTTAATATCCTTAACGCTGTGCTGGCCGTCGGCATCCGCAGTAACCGCAACCCACTCCTTTTCCGTATCCATAAGATGACTTATGGCGGTTTTAAGCGCCGCACCCTTGCCCTTGTTTACCTCGTGGGTGATGACGTGAGCGCCAAGGGTCTGCGCCTTGTTAAAGAAGCGGTCGTATTCCTTGGGGCTGCCGTCGTTAACGGTCAGCACCGAAAAATCATTTATTAAATTTTCTACAAGCTTAACGTAGCTTTCATCAGGTTTATATGCGGGGATAATAACAACGGTTTTTGCCATTTTATCTTCTCCTCATAACTGTGTACGCCTAAGTTATATCACAATTTGCACCTAATATCAAGCCCCGATATGGGGCAATCCTGACAGCGGGGCTTTTTAGCCGAGCAATATTCCCTGCCGAAAAGCACAAGCCTGTGGCAAAAATCGCTTTGCATATCCGTGGGGATAATTGCCGAAAGCTCCTTTTCCACTCCGTAGGGTGTGGCGGTTTTAGCCAGCCCCAGCCTACCCGAAATACGTATGCAATGGGTGTCCGCCACTATGCCGCCAAGTCCGTATATATCGCCCCTAAGCAGGTTTGCCACCTTTCTGCCAACCCCTGCAAGGGACAACAGCTCCTCCATTTCACGGGGAAGCACGTCGCCGTAAACGGTGTGCAGCCTTTCCGCCGCCGCCTTTATGTTTTTTGCCTTGGTGCGATACAGCCCAACGGGGCGGATGATAGCCTCGATATCCTCAACGGGTGCCTCGCCCAGCGCCTTTGCCGTGGGATACGCCTTAAACAGCGGCAGGCTTACCTGATTGACCCGTGCATCGGTGCATTGGGCAGAAAGTATTGCCATAATAAGCAGTCTGTAGGGCTCCCCCCGGTAGCTTAAGGAGCACTCTGCAGCGGGATAAAGCTTTTCAAGGGTTTCCGCAACCAGTGCGGCCTTTTGTTTTAAAGTCATATAAAAAACCTATTCGTCAAAAATAAAGTTAACGTCGCCGGAAAGCAGCGCCATAGCGCCTTTATAGATGATCTCGGCACGCTCGTTAAAGTTTGCCTGCATACGCTTGGCATAGTCCTCGTCGGTAACGTAGGTTTCAAGCCGCATAAGGGTTTTTTCGTTATCCACGATGGATGCCTCCAGCATAAAGCCCCGACCGCACGGGGTAACCTTGCAGTCGATACGGTTGCCGGTACGCTTAAGGGCAATAAGCCGCTGTGCCGACCTTAGCGCCTTATCCTTTACGCCTGCGTAAAGGGCGCTTTGCACCTCGCTTACCATAAGCATCCCGGTCTCGGATATTTTATAAAGCTTTTCGCTGTCGCCCTCTATTTCATCAACCTGGCGGGTTTCAAGCAGGTCGGAAAAGCAAATTGAAAAATCAAAATAGTTAACGAAGGCGTCCTGCACCACAACCTCGCCAATGGTGGTGATATCCAGCGGCTCGCCAATATTTTTAAGTAAATACAAAATAAAAACCTTAATTTCAAACTTATCGGTAAGCTCCAAACCCACACGCCCCCTTTTATACATCTTAAGTCATTGTTATTATATAACAAAAATTATGCAATTTCAATAGCAATAGTAGTTGAAAAATACTCATTTATATAGTATAATGTAGTGTAATTTATGTAGGAAGGTGATATAGTGGCATATACTTTTCTCGGCGGTATACATCTTGACGAAAAAAAGAATACTGCCGACATGGCAGCAGAGCTTTATAACCGTCCAAATCGGGTAGCTATCCCCATGCTTCAGCATATAGGCGCCCCTTGTAATCCCACGGTTTCGGTAGGAGATAAGGTTACGGTTGGTCAATGTATTGGCGAAAACTTAGGTGCGCTGTGCTGCTCTGTCCACGCCAGCGTTTCCGGCACGGTAGTGGCGCTGGAGCCCCGCCGTGTTATGTCCGGCGCTGAAGTTATACACGCAGTAATCGAAAACGATTTTGAATACACCCTTTGCCCCGATCTTGCACCGGTAAGCGTCCCCTTGGATCAGCTTAGTCCCGACGAGATAATAGAGCGCATCCGTGCCGCAGGCGTTGTGGGCATGGGCGGCGCTACCTTCCCCGCCTATGCAAAGCTGCAATCGGCACGGGGCAAGGTTAAAAACCTTATAATCAACTGTGCGGAGTGTGAACCCTATATAACCGCAAACCACAGGCTTATGCTGGAGGCACCCGCAGACGTAATAAAGGGTATAAAGATACTTATACACGCCTTAGGCGTGCGCAAAGCCACCATTGCCATTGAGGATAATAAGGAAAACGTTATAGAGCTTTTTGAAAAAGAAATAACGGATAAAGCCCTTATAGATATAAAGGTACTTAAAACAAAGTACCCCCAGGGTGACGAAAGGCAGATAATATACGCCCTTTACGGTAAAGAGATACCCGCAGGCAAGCTGCCCGCAGACGTGGGCTGCGTGCTGTTTAACCCTGAGACGGTGGTGTCTATATACTACGCTTTAAGCAAGGGTATGCCCGTTGTGCAAAAGCGTGTTACCATAGACGGTGACGCCATAAAGAAGCCCTGCAATCTGATAGTGCCTATAGGCACATCCTTTAAGGATATTGCCGAGCATTGCGGCGGCACCAAAAAGAAGTTTGCCCGCCTTATAAGCGGCGGCCCCATGATGGGTCACGCCCAGTGGAGCCTTGACGCCTGCGTAACCAAGGGCACGGGTGCTTTGCTGTTTATGGCAGACGAAAAGCAGGAGATAGGCCAGTGCATACGCTGCGGCAAGTGCGTGCGTGCCTGCCAGATGCACCTTATGCCCGCCCTGCTTGCGGCGTATTCGGAAAAGAAAAACTACGAGGAATGCGATAAGCTTGGCGCACTTAGCTGTGTGGAATGCGGCTGTTGCACCTACGTTTGCCCCGGCAAGGTGCCGATAGTGCAGTATATACGCAACGCCAAGGGCGCAATAAACGAACACAAGCGCCGTATTAAAGAGAAAGGTGGTAAGTAAGGTATGAAGCTGCTTAAGGTTAGTCCTTCTCCCCACGTGCGCAGTGCGGTTACCACCGCATCGGTAATGCGGGACGTTATAATTGCCCTTACACCCGCCCTTATATGGGGCGTGTACGCCTTTGGTTTTAGGGCGCTGGTGCTTACCCTTATTTCGGTGGGTGCCTGCGTGGGGGCAGAGTTTTTGTTTTGCCTTGCAACCAAGCGCAAAAACAGCATAAAAGACCTGTCTGCAGTAGTTACGGGCATAATACTTGCCTTTAACCTGCCCGTTTCCGCACCGCTTTGGTTGCCGGTGGTAGGCGCTGTTTTTGCCATAGTTATAGTAAAAATGCTGTTTGGCGGCATAGGTAAGAATTTTCTTAACCCCGCCCTGGCGGCAAGAGTATTTTTGTTTTTATCCTTCCCCTCTTATATGGCGGGCGCCTTTGTAAGCCCCAACGCACCTAAGCTTTCGCCCTTTGCCATAAGCCCAAGCGTTGACGGTATAAGCTCGGCAACACCCCTTGTGCTTATTGAAGAGGGCGTTGACAAAAGCGTGTTTGTGGATATGTTTTACGGCAACATCGGCGGCTGTATTGGCGAGGTTTCAAAGCTTTGCCTGCTTATCGGGCTTATATACCTGCTTTGCCGCAAGGTTATAACCTGGCACATACCCGCAACTTATCTTGTAACCTTCTTCCTGCTGACCTTTGCCTTCCCCATGGGCGAAGATGAGGCAATAAGCTTTGCTTTGTCCTCTTTGCTTTCCGGCGGCGTGGTGCTGGGTGCAGTGTTTATGGCAACTGACTATGCCACAAGCCCCATTACCTCCACGGGTAAGCTTATATTCGGCGCACTGTGCGGCGCACTTACGGTATTCTTCCGCTATTTCAGCAGCTATCCCGAAGGCGCAAGCTTTGCCATACTTATAATGAACACTTTTGTTTATTACATTGACCGTTTGACACAGCCCGTAAAGTTTGGAGGTGGCAAGAATGCAGGAAAATAAAAAAAGCAGCTTGCTGTTTTCCACCCTATCGTTGCTGTTTGTGTCGGGCATAATAGCCTGCCTTGTGGCGCTGGTAAACAGCTTTACCGCCCCGGTTATTGCAGAGCACGGCGAGGAAAGCCTTAAGCAAAACATTGCCAAGATCTTTGCAGGCAGCACCGAGTATGAGGATATCACCGCCGAAATTGCCGCCAAGGACGGCGTAAGCGCAGTTTACAAGGTAAAAAGCGCAACCGGCGGTAAGGATAACTATTGCGTACACTCCTCTGCCCCCGGCTACGGCGGCGAGGTAGAGCTTTTGGTTGGCTTTAACTGTGACGGCCAGATAATGGGCGTTGCCGTACTTTCTGCCGAGGGCGAAACCCCCGGCGTTGGTCAACGCATAACCGAAAAATCTTTTACTGACAGATTTACGGGCCTTAGCTATAACGCCGAAGGCACCACCGTTGACGGGCTAAGCGGCGCCACGGTAAGCTCGGGCGCGGCGCTTAAGGCTGTTAACAGCGCCTGCACGGTTATGAGCGAAATACTTACCCCCGACGAAGCAAGCGAGGAGGTGGCAGGATGAAAAACAAACGTGGCTTTACCTGGTACGTCCGTGAAGGGCTTTTAACCAACAACCCCGTTTTGGTACAGCTTTTGGGGCTTTGCTCTGTTTTGGCTGTATCCACCACCATGACCAACGCCATAGGCATGGGCGTTGCGGCAACGCTGGTGCTTATCTGCTCTAACCTGCTTATATCGCTTTTGCGTAAGCTTATACCGGAGCAGGTCCGTATAGCCGCATACATCGTGGTAATATCGGGCTTTGTAACGGCGGTACAGCTTCTTATAAAGGCGTATTTCCCCGCCATTGACAAATCCTTGGGTATATTTATCCCCTTGATAGTAGTTAACTGTATAGTGCTTGCCAGGGCAGAGGCGTATGCCTCCAAAAACGGCCCCCTCTCCTCTATACTGGACGGCTTGTTTATGGGCCTTGGCTATACTGCGGCATTGCTTGCGGTTTCTGCAATCCGTGAGCTGTTGGGCAGCGGCAGCTTGTTTGGCATAAGCGTATTTGGCAACAAGTACCCCGGCGTGCTTATGCTTACCATGCCCGCAGGTGCGTTTATATGCCTTGCCTGCGTAATCGCTACCATACGCCATTTCACCGCAAAAAGGAGGAATAAATAATGTCAATTACCGATATCCTTTTGCTGTGCTTTTCCGCAATACTTGCAGAAAACTTTATATTTGTTAAGTTCATGGGCGTTTGCCCCTTCCTTGGGGTTTCCGGCAAGATAGATACGGCGCTTTCCATGGGCATGGCGGTAACCTTTGTTATGACGGTTGCCTCTGCCGCATCCTGGGCGGTGTATAACTTTGTGCTTATCCCCTTCGAGCTGGAGTATCTTGAAACCATAGCCTTTATAATAATAATCGCATCCTTGGTACAGCTTATAGAGATGTTTATGAAAAAAGCGTTTCCGCCCCTTTATAAGGCGCTGGGCATCTACCTGCCCCTTATAACCACCAACTGTGCGGTGCTGGGCGTGGCGCTGCTTAACGTACAAAACGGCTATAACCTGCTTCAAAGCGTGCTTTACGGCTTTTTTGCGGCACTTGGCTTTACCTTTGCGCTGTTTGTGTTTGCAGGGGTAAGACAAAGGCTGGAGCTGGCGTCGCCCCCCAAAGCCTTTGAGGGCGTGCCTCTGTCCCTGGTAGCGGCAGGGCTTATTGCCATGGCGTTTTCGGGCTTTCAGGGCATCAACCTGGGTGGGTCAAGCTTCTTCCCCTTTAATCTGGGTTAAGGAGGCAGCGTAATGGATACAATACTTCTTGCTTTACTGTTTTTTGCCGTGTTAGGCGGCGTTTTAGGCTTTTTGCTGGCACTTTTTGATAAAAAGATGAAGGTGCAGGAGGATCCCCGCATTGCCCAAATAGCCGAGCTGCTGCCCGGCGCAAACTGCGGCGGCTGCGGCTACGCAGGCTGCAGCGGACTTGCGGCGTCAATAGTTGAAGGCAGCGCACCGGTTGGCAAATGCGCCGCTGTTTCCGACGAAAACCGCCAAAAAATTGCCGAGATAATGGGTGTGGACGCAGGCAGCGCCGAAAAGCTGCGTGCCCTTGTCCTTTGCTCCGGCGCTAAAAGCTGCTCTTCTCAAAAATACGACTACGTAGGTATTGACGACTGCGTAGCGGCGGCAAAGCTACACGGCGGGTCACGCCTGTGTCCCAACGGCTGTATCGGCCTTGGCACCTGCGTAAGAGGCTGTAAGTTTAACGCCATCAGCGTGGTTGACGGCGTTGCCGTGGTTGACCCCGCCAAATGCACGGGCTGCGGCGCCTGCGTTGTAAGCTGCCCCAAAAACCTTATAAAGCTTATACCCGCATCGGCAAAATACTGGGTTGCCTGCAACTCTCCCGATAAGGGCGCAGTTGTGCGTCAATATTGCGAGGCGGGCTGTATTGCCTGCGGTCTGTGCCTTAAAAACTGCCCCAACGAGGCTATTATTAAAAACGGATTTTTAGAAGCCATCGACTACGCCAAATGCATTGGCTGCGGCATCTGCGCCGAAAAATGTCCCAGGGGTATTATAAGAACCATCGACGGCAAGGTTAAGCTTGCCGCCCAAAAGGATGAAGAATAATGTGCAATTACAAGGGTATTGCCCTTGATATAGGCAGTACGAATATAGTTGCCGCCCTTATAACGGGCGGCAACTGTGCGGATATTACCGCAACCCACGTCAATGCCCAGGCGGCAATCAGCCCCGAGCTTATCGGACGCATCAACGCCGCCGACGGCGACTACGGCAGGCTTAGAGAAGCCCTTTTGTTTTCTGTAAACAATGCGGTAAGCGCTATTTGCGACGTCGCAAACATATCACCCACAAGTATGCCTACGGTTGCCGTAGGCAATACTGTTATGTCTGCCTTTTTTGCAGGTCTGCCCGTGGCAAGCCTTGGCAGAAGCCCGTTTACGCCCCCCTCCCTTTTCGGTGAGGAGCAGGCTGTGGAAGGCTACGTAGGCGGCAGCGCCTATATTGCCCCCGCCTTTGGGGGCTTTGTGGGGGGCGACGTTGCCGCAGGGGTCTTTGCCCACGCCGCCAACGAGGATGGCGTGCTGTTTATTGACGTAGGTACCAACGGCGAGGTTTACGGCTGCTACAAGGGCAAGCGCTTAGTTTGCTCTGCCGCCGCAGGGCCCGCCCTGGAAAAAGCCCGTGGTGCCGGCACCTCTCATCTTGCCGTGTCTGCCCGCCGCAGCGGAGGCAGGCTTTCGGTTGCCACCGCCGACGGAAGCACACCCGCAGGGCTTGCAGGCAGCGCCGTGGCAGAGTTAGTGGCACTTATGATAGGCAACGAGTGTGACGAGATGGGAAAAATCACAGGCGGCGCCGTCAATTTGGAGGGCGGAATTACCTTTACCGACAAGGACATGACAGAGTTTCAGCTTGCCAAGGCGGCAATTGCCGCCGCAACGCTGTGTGTAATGCGTGGGCTTAGGATGCCCCCCGCCGCCATCAAAAAGCTATATATTGCAGGCGCCATGGGCAGCGGCACCGACCCGCAGGCGCTTATCAAAACGGGGCTTGTGCCTTCCTATGCCGCAGGAAAGCTGCAGTTTTTGGGCAACAGCGCCCTTAAGGGCAGTTATATGCTGTTTGAAGAGGACGCCAAGGCTAAAATAAAGGCGTTTTGCAAGGACACGGCGGTGCTGCCCTTGGAAAAAAGCGAGTATTTTAAAGAACGGTTTGCCGAGGAGTTGTTTTTTTATGAGTAAGAAGGATATACGCTTTGAGGGCGTTTTTACAGATATAACCGACAAGGGCTACGGCGTGTGCAAGTGTCCCGACGGGCGCACCGCATTTGTTGCCGATGCGCTGCCCGACGAGGTAGGCACGGTAAAGGTAATTAAAGAATACAAAAGCTACGTTATAGGCAAGGTAGAGGAGCTAAAGGTAAGCTCCGGAAGCCGCACCGCCCCCGATTGCACCGTATACCGCCGTTGCGGCGGGTGCATCTACCGCCACGTGGACTATCCCACAGAGCTGGAATACAAGCGCCGCCACGTGGAGGAGCAGTTAAAGCGCACCGCCAAGGTAACCCTTGAGGTACCCTCGCCCCTCTGCGGCGAGGCGGATGAAT
The DNA here is from genome assembly GCA_045604285.1 of Eubacteriales bacterium. Taxonomy (GTDB): domain Bacteria; phylum Bacillota; class Clostridia; order Oscillospirales; family CAG-382; genus SIG636. The sequence continues at coordinate 1,105 of JAZUNS010000014.1, read as the reverse complement.
ACCGCAACAAGCTGCTTTTGCCCGTGGGAAAGCGGGACGGAGAGCTTATCTGCGGCTTTTACGCACCCCACAGCCACAGCATTATCCCCTGCGATGCCTGCCGCCTGCACACCCCCGACTTTGCCGAAATAACAAAGACTTTGCTTCGCCTGCTTAAGGGCAAAAACCCCTATGACGAGGCAACGGGCAAGGGGCTTTTGCGCCATTTGTACCTGCGCAAGAACAAAAACGGGGAATTTTGCGTTACCGTAATAGTTAACGGCAAACGCCTGCCTAGTGCCGAAGAAACGGCAGAGCTGCTTATGGAGGCGCACCCGCAGGTAATAAGCTTTTACGTAAACCTTAACACCGCCCGCACCAACGTGGTTACGGGGCCGGATTGGATACATATAAAAGGTAAAAAGCTGCTTACGGAGGAGCTTTGCGGCAAAAAGTTTACCATGTCCCCTGCTGCATTTTTCCAGGTTAATACGGCAATGACGGAAAAGCTGTACGCCACCGCCGCCGAGTTTGCCGAGATAAAGGCAGGCGACACGGTATTTGATATGTACTGCGGCATAGGTACCGTGGGGCTTTGCGTTTGCCCTAAGGACGCTTATCTTTGCGGGGTGGAGATAGTGCCCGCCGCCATAGATAACGCCCGTCAAAACGCACTGCTTAACGGCAGAAGCGAGGAGGACACCCGCTTTTTTGCCTGCGACGCCGCCGAGGGCTTTGAGCGTTGCCGCAACGCCTTTGGCAAACAGCCAAGGGTGGTTCTGCTTGACCCGCCCAGGGCAGGCATAGCGCCCGAGCTGGCAGCAACCCTGATAGAAGAAGCGCCGGAGCGGATAGTTTATATATCCTGCAACCCCTCCACCCTTGCCCGTGACCTTGCCCTGCTTACAGAAGGCGGCTACAGCGTGAAAAAAATCGCCACGGTGGATATGTTCCCAAGAACGGGGCACGTGGAAAGTGTCGTTTGTTTGAGTAGGGAAAAGGCCGACGATTATATCCGCATATCCGTTCATACAAAGGATTTGCAAACAAAGGCGAACTAACCGGCAAAGTTGAATTTGACGAAGGAGGACAAACGATGTATAACTACATAAAATCAAACGAAGAT
>JAZUNS010000013.1:0-20513 GCA_045604285.1 Eubacteriales bacterium | reverse complement strand
TTCAACTTTGTTATAATTGATTTTTTATGTTTTTCGTGTTCTGCGCCTTTGTCAGCGGTCTGAATAGGACTGCCACGGCAGTCCTATTGTATTATTGCACAAAAACGCAAGATGCAATTTGTGTAAATCTCCAAAATTGGGCGTTTTGGGGCCTCATGGGGCATAAAAGTTTCAGTGATTCATTGACAAAAACCCACGTATTTGTTATACTTTATTAGTGTATAATGAACAACATTTTTTCGGAAAAGAGGTTTATTTTTATGAAAAAGCTCATAACCCTTATATCCTTCGTTTTGTGTTTATGTATGCTTTTATCTGCTGTTCCCGTTTCGGCGGCACCGCCCGTAACCAAATATGATGAAGGCGAAATAATGATAGGTGACGGCGAGGACACCTATGATTACAGCGATTTTGATACCTATTTGATAGACGGAGGTCAGCCTGAAACCACCACCCAGGCCTACACCTACGACGGTCAGACCACCTATACAAACTCCAACTGTACCCTTAAATGGACGGTTCCCAACACTACCGAGGGCGGCAACACTATGTCCGCCATGCAGGGTCTTAACGTTGGCACCACCTACTGCTACGCTGCAAAAATTGACGGCAGCGACGCTTACGGCGACATCACCCGTATAAATATGAACACAGGTGCAAAAAACGTAATGGATTATTATTCCAGCACCAGCGCTACCTCCTCCTCTGCCAATAATGCCATCGGTCACGCCAACGACATGACCGTTGTGGGCATTAACGGCGTTAACTATCTTTACGTAGCAACCATGAAGACCGGCACAGCCATAACCCGTTTTAAAATTGACGGCACCAAGCTTATGAAAACCGGCTTTTTTAAGCTTGTTAACACCTCCGGCACCTCCAAGAGCGTAAGTGCAATAAAGTACGTTAAGGTAGAAAACGGCTACGTTTATTTTCTGCTTAAAAGCGGCAACACCTTCTATGGCTGTAAGATATCCTCTTCTGCCAACGGCGGCTCCTCCTCCAGCCCTACTGCCGTAAATATGTATAAGATTTTCACCATAGATACCCGTAATGCCGTATTTGCCAAGAGCAGCACCTCCAAGGGTACCTATGACGTTGACGATTGGACCAACCAGGGCTTTGGCTATAACAAAGACGAAAAGGTTGTTTACGTTCCCATTTGGGATAGCTCTACCTCTAACCGCAACATAATTATTTGCTACAACGTAGGTGCAAATATTGATAAATGGCTTGAGCTTACCACAGACCAATCCGTACGCGTTTACCCCACCAAGACCTCGTTTATGATCCAAAATACAAGCTATTCTCAGTTAGAAATAGAATCCTGCGGGTTCAGAACGGGGCAAGGCACTACGGGCGACCTTAAAATGTACTACAACGTTAACTGCAGCTCCGCCTCCGGCGAGGGTATATATTCCTGCAGCTACACCTCCGGCAGCGGCGATATGACCAGCCTTGATACGGGCGCCGTGCTTTGGACCACCAAGTATAACGCTAACGGCGGTACGGGGTCTATGTCCAATACCTACCATATCAGAGGCATATCCACCAAGCTTAGAGACAATACGTTTACCCGCAGCGGTTATACCTTTGCAGGCTGGTATTTATACCGTAAATCCGATACGAGATGGCTTTACACCGATGCTGACGGCACCGCAAGATGGTATCTCAAGGGCTCTCAGCCCGCCACTTCCGTTTTAGCTCTTTACAAAGACCAGCAAAGCGTTTCCATGCTTACAGGCTCCACCGGTGACACCGTAACCTGCTATGCACAGTGGACGCCCAACGCAACCGGCACTACCTCCTACTATATTCAGTACGACGCCAACGGCGGCACGGGTACCATGGAAGACCAGAAGATAGTTTACGGCACCTCCACCGCTATAAGAAAGAACACCTTTACAAGAGACGGCTACGTATTCTCCGGCTGGACCGCTTACCGCCGCAACAAGGCACAGTGGGGCTATAAGAACACTAACACAGCCTCCTTCTCCGATACATGGCTTACCGTGTCAGACGATCTTACGGGTATGATAAAAATGACCTATGAAGACGGCACAAAGGTTGCAAAGACCACCAGCGTTGATAGGGATATCGTAACCTTCTATGCAGCGTGGTCCAGGGTGGCAAACGGGGTGTATCCCACCTCAATTACCCAGGGCTCTGCCTTTACCTTAGGCGGTACGGTAGAGAGCACGTCGGATATTTACCAGACGATTGTGCGTGTAAAGAATTCCTCCGGCAGTGAGGTTGCGTCCCATACGGCAAGCACCATGGGCCGAACCTACAATCTTTCCGGTGCTAACGCTTCCATAAACTTCAGCAACCTTGCCGTGGGTACTTACACCTATGAAGTAATCGCCAACTTCCTTAACGGATCTGTCCCCTTCGAGATCAAGCTGCTCAGCACCTCTTTTGCGGTAACCGACCCCGCAAAGCTTGAGCTGACGGATACCGCCGCAGCTACGGGCGACTACAACCTTGGTGACAAGTATTTCAGGGGCTTTGGCACAAACGCCAACGCAGCGGCTGTAAAGGCACTGTTTAAATACGCCGTTACCGTTACGGACTCTGCAGGGAACGCCGTTGCCGACACCACCGTTATCGGTACGGGCTGGACCATAAGCTGCAACGGCGAAAGCCGAATTACCGTGCTTACGGGCGACCTTAACTGCGACGCAATAGTTTCTGCAGCAGATATTCTGATGCTTGACAAGCACATAAACGGCACCGGCACGTTAAACGAGCTTTCTGAGGAGGCTGCCGACACCAACGGTGACGCCGTTGCCAACACCACCGACTCTATTGCCGTTGAAAAGACTTTAGTTTCCTAAAACTTTTTTAAAAAAACTATTGACAACGGCTTAACGTTGTGTTAAAATGCGGACAAATCGAAAAACGCAGTGATGCGGAATAGTACGCAAAACGCTTTCGCCTTGAGAGAGATGCCGGTTGGTGCGAGGCATTGGGAAAGCTTTGGGGAACTCACCGCGGAGCGGCTGCTGCGAACCTTGCACCCAAGAGTAGTGGCAGACGGGAACTCCCGTAATAGAGTTAGGATGTAGTGGCATCCAAAGGGCATTCCGTTACGGGATGAAAAAGAGTGGTACCGCGGAAATAGATTTGTTTAAAACTTTCCGTCTCTTTGTTTAAAAAGCAAAGGGGCGGATTTTTTTGTATACACAACCGTTATTTAAACCATTGAAAGGGGTTTTACACTATGAGAAACATTAAGATTACGGACATCACACTTAAAAAGCTTGGGGCTGACAGCGAAACCGCCCTGCTTTTCCGTGAAAAGACCGCTATTGCCGCCTGCGCCGACGCTCTTGGCATTGATGCGGTAGAGCTTGCACCCATAAAGAATCTACGTGAAGACACGATAATATACAGAACCATCGCCCAAAAGCTTAAAAACGCCACCGTTGCCATCCCCGTTGGCTTCAGTGCCGACAGCGTTAAGGACGCTTGGGAGTGCATAAAGGACGCAGAAAAGCCCAGATTGCAAATAGAGCTTCCCACCTCCACCGTACAGATGGAGTACACCTATCACATCAAGGCAGATAAAATGCTTGGAAAGATAGGCGAGCTGGTAAAGACCGCCAAGGAGCTTTGCGAGGACGTAGAATTTGTTGCCCTTGACGCCACCCGCACCGATGAGGAGTTTTTGATTGCCGCAGCAAAAGAGGCTGAGGCAAACGGCGCAGGCATAGTTACCCTTTGCGACGATGCAGGCATAGCACTGCCCGAAAAGACCGCCGCTTTGGTAGAGAAGATTAAAAACGCCGTAGGCATTGCCGTTTACGTTCAGGTTTCCGACCGCATAAGCATGGCGGCTGCAACGGCGATTGCCGCAATAGCCAAGGGTGCCGAAGGGCTTAAATGCGCTATGGCAGGCAAGGACGTGCTTTTAACCGGCAAGATCTCAGATACGCTCAGCGTTTGCGGTGCGGAAATAGATGCTGCAACCAACCTGCGCAATACTAAAATACACGCAAGTATAGACGATTTGCTCTCCTCCATCAGCCACAAGGCTTATGAGGCAGAGGCTGAGATAAGCGAAAAGAATAAGATTCTGCTTGATTCCGACAGTACCATATCCCAGGTAGCACAGGCAGCAGCAATGCTGGGCTACGACCTTTCCGACGCAGATTGCGGCAACGTTCACAAGGCGCTTTTGAATATCTGCCGCAAGAAGGGCGCAGTGGGTGCCAAGGAGCTGGAAGCTCTTGTTGCAAGCAACGCAATGCAGGCACCCTCTACCTACCATCTTGAAAGCTATACCACCAATTGCAGCAACTTGACAAGCTCTATGTCCCAGGTAACTCTTAGATGCAACGACGAGATTATAAGCGGCGTAAGCATGGGCGACGGCGCCGTAGACTCTGCCTTTAGAGCTATAGAGCAGTGCATAGGTCACCACTACGAGCTGGACGATTTCCAGGTGCAGGCGGTTACCGAGGGTAAAGAAGCGCTGGGCAGTGCCATTGTAAAGCTTAGAAACAACGGCAAGCTTTATTCGGGCAACGGTACCTCTACCGATATAATTGCCGCAAGCATCAGAGCGTACATCAACGCCCTTAACAAGATAGTCTTTGAGGAGGAATAACAAAAGCTTTATGAAAATAGTATTTTCCACAAAATTCGTAAACCGCCCTTCCTTCCTCGACGTTTGCCGTTACGCCTATGATTACGGCTTTGCGGGCTTTGAGATTTACGACGCCATAAAGGAAAGAGGTCAGCACCATGACAGCATTCTGCGCCGTGACCGTGTGGCAGACGCAAAACGAAAGCTTATAAATCGCGGGCTTGCTGTTTCTGCTTTAAGCTATCCCTGCCCCGTTGAATCGGAGGAGGCAACGCCCGAAGCAATAGTAAAATACGTTGATATGGCAGCAAGCGCAGGCGTAGACAACGTAATTATCCGTGTAGAAGAAAAAACCGATAACGATGTTTTAAGGGCAAAGCTTGACGCCGCAATAAAGCGTGCAGAGGATGCAGACGTAGGCATACTTTTGGAAACCGTAGGCTACCTTGCGGATACCGAAAACGTTATTGATATAATAAACTATTTTTCTTCCGCAGCCCTTGGTGTTTCTTGGAACGTGCGCGGCACCTACTTTGGTGCAGGCGAAACCGCCGAAACCACCATTAAAACCCTTGGTGCCTATATCAAGTACGTGCGCCTTGGGGATATGAAGGACGGCAAGACCGTACTTATTGGCGAAGGCGACCTGCCCGTTGAAAAGATAATAAACGCCCTTTCCTCTCTTAACTTTGACGGCTTTATTTGTGCGGCGTGGAACGAAGAGATAAACGATGCAGACATAGTTCTTACCCATTTTGCAGGCTTTATTGCCGCCCTTAGCCGTGATAAAAAGGTTACCGACAAGGTGTACTACAACAGGGCAAAGACCGGCACCTTTATTTGGAAGAAGTACGACGTTATCGACGCCACCTTCTCTGACGTGCTGGACACCATGGTAGAGAATTATCCCGACCAGTACGCCTTTAAGTACCCCACCCTTGATTATACCAGAACCTACGCCCAGTTCCGCAGGGACGTGGACAACTGTGCCGCCGCCCTTATCTCCTTGGGCGTAAAGGCAGGGGACCACGTGGCGGTTTGGGCAACCAACGTGCCGGAATGGTTTATTACCTTCTGGGCTACCACAAAAATAGGCGCAGTGTTGGTTACGGTAAACACCGCCTATAAGATTCACGAGATAGAGTATCTTTTAAAGCAATCCGATACCCACACCCTTGTAATGATAGAGTTCTGCAAAGACATAAACTACAAGGAAATAATTAAAGAGCTTTGCCCCGAGCTGGAAAGCCTTACCCCGGGCAAGGCACTGTATTCCAAAAGCTTGCCCTTCCTGCGTAACGTAGTTACCGTAGGCTTCTCTATGGAAGGCTGCCTCACTTGGGAGCAGATGCTTTCCCGTTCCTCTTTGGTTCCCAAGGAGGAGGTGCGCAGGCGTGCGTCTTTGGTTAAGCCCGACGACGTGTGCAACATGCAGTACACCTCCGGCACTACGGGGTTCCCCAAGGGCGTTATGCTTACCCACAGAAACATCGTTAACAACGGCAAGACCATTGGCGACAGAATGGACCTTTCCACCGCTGACCGCATGATGATACAGGTGCCTATGTTCCATTGCTTCGGCATGGTGCTTTCCATGACCTCGATGATGACCCACGGCGGCACCCTGTGCCCCATACCCTATTTTTCGCCCAAGTCAGCCCTTGCCTGCATAAACGATGAGCATATAACCTGCTTTAACGGCGTGCCTACCATGTTTATTGCCATGTTTAGCCACCCGGATTTTGCAAAGACGGACTTTTCGTATATGCGCACGGGCATTATGGCAGGCGCAAACTGCCCCGCCGACCTTATGAGGCGTGCGGCAGACGAGATGAACATGAGAGAGATAATCTCTGTTTACGGACAGACCGAGGCCTCCCCCGGCTGCACCATGGGCGAGGTTAACGAGGATATAGACCACCGTGTGGAAACGGTGGGAAGCCCCTTCCCCGGCGTTGAGTGTAAGGTTATCGACCCCGAAACGGGAGAAGAGCTGCCCGACGGCGAAAGCGGCGAGTTTGTTGCCCGTGGCTTTAACATTATGAAGGGCTATTATAAGATGCCCGAGGCTACCGCCCAGGCAATCGACGCCGACGGCTGGCTTCACAGCGGCGATATTTGTTGCCGTACCCCCGATGGCTATTACAAGGTAACGGGCCGTCTTAAGGATATGATAATCCGCGGCGGTGAAAACCTTTACCCCCGTGAAATAGAAGAATTTTACCTTACCAACCCCAAGGTAAAGGACGTTCAGGTAGTGGGCGTACCCGACGAAAAGTACGGCGAAGAGTGCTGTGCATGGGTCATCCTGCACAAGGGTGAGACTGCCGACGAAGCCGAAATGAAAGAGTTTGGCAACGCCTATATTGCCCGCCACAAGGTTCCCAGATATTTCTTGTTTGTAAAGGAATTCCCCATGAATGCGGCAGGCAAAATCCTTAAGTACAAGATGCGTGACGAATCCGCAGAGCTTTTGGGACTGAAAAAATAACTAATATTTTTAAAAAAATATTTATATTTATGCAAAAAAACTCTTGACAAATGCAAATGTCACGAGTATAATTAGCACCAAGGAAATTTGAATATCACAAACAACTATGACGAAGACGGTCGGATTGCCCAGTCTACAGAGAGTTGGCGGTTGCTGCGAGCCAACGGCAAAGCTTTCCAATGACCCATCACTTCCGAGTTGGAGGATCGAAAGTCTTAACAGACAAGTAGGCTCCTTCCGTAATGCTGCGTTAAAGCAGGGGCTTGTTAGAGCCTGCAAAGTGGCGGAGATTTATTTTCCGCAATTTGAGTGGTACCGCGGGTTGAGTGACCCGTCTCAAAGTAATTTTGAGACGGCTCCTTTTGTTTTATTCAAATTCGTAAAATTGCTGAAGAAAGCGACAGAAACGAAAGGAGACCCCAAAATGGATTTCAATTTGAAAGAAGTAGCAGGCCGTATCAAGGACCTGCGCGAGGCAAAGGGCTATACCCCCGAAGAATTGGCAAAGCTTACCGGTGTAACCGTTGAGGATTACCTTACCCTTGAAAAGGGCGAAACCGATTTTAGCTTTACTTTTATTTACAAGTGCGCCAAGGCTTGTGACGTTGAGGTTGTTGACCTGCTTGAAGGCACCAGCACTACCCTTACCTCTTTTGCAATTACAAGAAAAGGCGAAGGCCTTAAGATAATAAAAAAGCACGGCGTTGTATACAACAACCTGGCACCCAAGTTTAAGGAAAAGCTGGCAGAACCCTTCCTTGTTAAGTTCCCCTACTTGGCAGAGGAGCAAAACGCACCCATAAAGCTTAACTCTCACAACGGTCAGGAGTTTGACGTTATCGTAAAAGGCTCCCTTAAGGTGCAGGTAGGCAGCCACGTGGATATCCTTAACGAGGGCGACTCTATCTTCTACAACAGCATCATCCCCCACGGTATGATCGCCGTAAGCGAGGGCGGCTGTGAGTTCCACGCAGTTGTGCTTAACCCTCAGGACGGTCAGGTAAGTGAAGAGTACCCCGAAGCGCCCTTTATTGCGGCAAAGGCTGCGGCGGCAAAGAACACGGTAAGGACCGTTGCCGACAATTTTGTTACCTCCACCTATGACGAAAACGGTGTATTTAACGGCATTTCTTTCACAAATGACGACAAATTCAACTTCGCCTTTGACTGTGTTGACGAGATAGCGAAGAAATCACCCGACAAGCTTGCAATGCTGTGGGTTGCCAACGATAAGACCGACCGTAAATTCACCTTTAGCGATATGAAAAAGTATTCGGCAAAAACCGCCAACTACTTTGAATCGCTGGGCATTAAGAAGGGCGATACGGTAATGCTTGTTCTTAAGCGTCATTACCAGTTCTGGTTCTGTATGCTGGCGCTGCACAAGATCGGCGCAATTGCCATCCCCGCCACCAACCAGCTTGTAGAGCATGACTTTGTATACAGATACAAGGCAGCTAAGGTAAAAGCAATAGTTTGTACCGCAGACGGCAACGTTGCCGACGAGGCTGAAAAGGCTGCTGCGGAATTCCCCGGCCTTACAAAGATCTTAGTAGGCGGCAAAAGAGAAGGCTGGAACGACTTTAACGTAGAGATGGAACGTTTCAGCACTCACTTTAACCGCACCGAGAATACCCCCTGCGGCAACGATCCCATGCTTATGCTGTTTACCTCCGGCACAACGGGTTATCCCCGTATCGCAACCCACTCCTACAAATACGCTTTGGGTCACTACCCCACCGCAAAGCACTGGCATAACGTTAACCCCGACGGATTACATTTCACCATCTCCGATACGGGCTGGGGTAAGGCTCTTTGGGGCAAGCTGTACGGTCAATGGCTGTGCGAGGCAGGCGTGTTCACCTACGACTTTGACAGATTCCATTCCGAAGACATTTTGCCCATGTTTAAGAAGTATAACATCACCACCTTCTGCGCACCTCCTACCATGTACAGATTCTTCATTAAAGAGGATCTTTCAAAGTATGACCTTTCCTCTATCCAATACGCCACCACTGCGGGCGAAGCGCATAACCCCGAGGTTTACCACCGGTTCTACAAGGCAACCGGGCTTAAGATAATGGAAGGCTTCGGTCAGACCGAAACCACCCTTTCCATTGCAAACTTCATAGGCTCTACCCCCAAGATCGGCTCTATGGGTAAGCCCAGCCCTCTTTACGACGTGGTCGTTCTTGACCCCGACGGCAACGTGTGCAAAACCGGTGACACCGGCGAGATCTGCATAAGAGTTAAGGATAAGGTTCCCTGCGGCTTGTTTATCGGCTATTATCTGGACGAAGAAAAGACAAACGAGGTTTGGCACGACGGCTACTACCACACCGGCGACCAGGCAACCATGGACGAGGACGGCTATTTGTGGTACGTTGGCAGAATAGACGACGTAATCAAGTCCTCCGGCTACAGAATAGGGCCCTTCGAGATCGAAAGCGTTATTATGGAGCTTCCCTACGTGCTTGAATGTGCCATCACCCCCGTACCCGACGAGGTAAGAGGACAAATAGTAAAGGCAACCATCGTTCTTACCAAAGGCACCGTAGGCACCGACGCTCTTAAGAAAGAGATTCAGGAGTACGTTAAGACCCACACCGCACCCTACAAATACCCCAGAATAGTTGAATTTGTAGAGGAGCTGCCAAAAACCATCAGCGGCAAGGTAAGACGCGTTGATATCCGCAAAAAGGATCTTGAAAAAGCAAAGAACTGATTTTATTTGCCGAACAAATGCAAAAGCAAGAGTTAAGGGCTTTTTAGCCCTGTGCTCTTGCTTTTTTGTTCCCGTATATGTTAACAGTCGGCACGTTTGGGCAAAAAACCGAATTCTTGTGCAGGTATACAAAAAACTAAAAGCGGGACTGATTATCGTTGACAAACGAAAAAAATAAAATAAAATTTTTTGTAAAAAGGGTGAGAGTTTTTTGCCTTTTGTTCGTCTTATATAGTGAAAGGGGTGAACTGTATGAAAAACGCAATCAAAAAATTTGCCCTTTGGCTGTGTGCGATTGCCTTTCTGTTGGGGGCTTGCGGCTGCGGCGAAGCGGGCAATAACGAAAGTTCGGCAGATACGTCCAACACCGATTCCTCCGTTGACGAAAGCTCTGTGGAGGACCTTGCTTGGCAAGCCAAGATAGACAAAGAATCATGGGAAAAGCTTAACGCCGCCCAAGATGATGACATTATGGAAAATTGGGCTTTTACCTTGGAGTTCAGCTATGAAGAAGAGGTACAATATATAAACAAAGCCATAGAAGAAAAGATAGGGCTTGACCCCTTGCTGTTTGCGGATAACGGCAAGCGCTATAAAGAGGAAAGACTGCCACAGCTTATAAAGGAGCTTGAGGCAGAGCAGGGCCTTGCCGAAGGGACCTTAAGCGTTAACGACAAGGTGGTTTTGGATGCCGCCTATGCCGAAAGAACCGCCTTTAATCTGGCACGCACGGAGTTTAACAGCAGAAGAAAGATCACAGAGGTGTGTATAGAGGGATTTGCAGAAGAACACTTAGCCGACGTTGCCACGGACGATATGCACTTCTCAGGTTCCGGGCTTTGGCTTTGGGTTTCCGTTACAAAAGAAAAAGTAATACAGCTTGCGAAGATAAAAAACGTAACATCGGTTTTCAGCCCGTCAATACCGGATGATCCGGATTTATTGTATTCATACGACGTAGAAGAATAATATTGCTTTCGCTTGGTGGAATAAGCGGTGTCCCGGTGACGTAAATGGTGACGGCGCAACTACGTCCCTTGATGCCGCATGGATTAACCAATATGCGGCAGAAATGAGAACCTTAACGCCGGAGCAGCTAAAGCTTGCCGACGTAAATATGGACTGCGTAGTAAACAGCCTCGATGCAGCACAGATTCTGCAATACGATTCATTGATAGACCAAGATTGGTAAGTATGTAGATAAGGAGCGAAATCTATGAGTAATACAATAAAAACAATATTAGCGGTGTTGTTGCTTTTGTCCATAGTGGCAACATCTGTTTCCGCAAAAGAAATGGTTGATGTAACGGCGGAAGAAACTGTGCAATACAATACCGTAGAGGCTTTTGCCATCTCCGTAAACGGTGACGTGAATGCCGACGGCAAGGTGGACAGCCTTGATGCCGCACAGATACTTAAATATGATGCTGATATAATATCTGAGTTTGACAACAAGGTCGGTGAAACACCCGCACTTACAGAAGAGCTTGAAGCTGAAATCTGCACAGCATTTTGCCGCCCCAGATGCTATGCCGAATACCCCTTGGAGGTAGCTTTGCCTCTAACCTATGTTTATTCCTATTGCGGTAATTTCGAGGGGTGGGACGTTGTGATGTTGATGCATCCCTTTGCGAAAGAAGAAATGATATGGACGTCTTTTGTAGGTGGCTACGGTTTCCATTATTACAGCGGTGACGAGCTTATCGTGTACAAGGACGGCAACGCTTATTGGCTCAGTGATGCTTATAATAACGGCTATATTACCGATAGCGCGGTTTATGATATTGCTATAAAGTGTGGTACTTTGCCCGAAAACCTTTGGCTCAGTCTGAGCGCAGGCAGTATTTTTGAAGACTATGATGACTATGTGGTACGTAACCTCTTTGGCGATGCCAATAACGACCGCAAGGTAGACAGCCTTGACGCGGCGTGGATACTTAAGCACGACGCAGGCTTGGTGGAATAAGCGGCGCAAATATCGGCATACGCCCGGTATGCCGTTTTAGACTGAATACAAAGCGGAAGGATATGTTCCTTCCGCTTTTTAGCTTGTACCGATGCTTACATATTTGCCATTACTTTAGTGTTTGCGGGGACTATACCTGTTTCCAGATACACTATCTCAAGTATCTGGGCGACCTGGGCAGCGGAAAGCTCCTCGGCACTGTTTACCACCACGCTTGCCTTGCCGGAGGAAACCACGCAAACGCATTGCTCAAAGCCCTTTGCCTTTACAAGCTGTTCTATGGTGGCTTCGGCGCTCATTTCCTCTGCCATTGCCGCAATGCCTGCCATGGCTTCTTCCTTGGCATCGGCAAGAGCATCGGGGTTATCGGCAATGCTTTGCAGTACGTCCATTGCCTCGTTACGGGTGTTTTCTCTATCCAACACCGCCTGGGTAAAATAGTCTGCCTTTTCGTCGGTTTCGCCTTCCAGCTCTGCGTCCACCAAAACGCTGTTGCCAAGTATTTGGGTTTCGCCGTTGTTTTTGTTTTCTGTGCCTTTAGAGGTGGGGATAAGGGCGTTTACCACTATTGCCGCCGCTATTATCACCAAGCAGCCGCCTATTAAAAACGCCTTGCTTCCGAAAAACGCGCCGTAATCAAACTCTTTAAGCTTTTGTACCAGGTTTTTGAATTTCATCTTTGGGGGTGCCTCCTTAGAATTATTAGTTGGTAACGAAAACGGCATCTTCCTTTAACGAATAAAGTGCCATTATCAGCGATTTAAGTGCCGACATATCGGCCTCGGACGCGCCAACGCAAACCATGGCGACGCCCTTTACGGACGGGGTGTTCTCCTTTATGGGTACAAGGGCGGTGCCTCCGTCGGTATTTACGGTTCTGTTGGTAAGGGTAACCTCCCTCTCCGCAACGGTGCCGTCGGCGTTGTATACGGTTTTAAGGCTTTGGTCCTCTGCATAGCTGTAGGTATAGCCCGAGGCGGCGTATACGGCGGCGGTGCATTCCACCCCGCAGATATCCCTGCCCATATCCCGCAGACGTGCCTCCTCACGGGTTACGAACTCGGCTCCTCGGTCGGCGGGGACGTTTTCCGTTTCCTTCTCACCGCCAAGGAAAATAAGCGCTATGCCCGCAATAAGGGCTATGCCGATATAGCCTATTCCCTTGATTTTTTTAAGCTTTTCTATTATCCCGTCCTTTTTCAACTACTCACCTCTATTTCCATGGCGCCGTGTAAAAGCCCCTTAAGGCATTGCCTTACGGTTTCCACTTGGCTTTCTTCGGCTGTTACCCGTATACTGCGGAAAAACAACTGCCCTTCCGTCCTTTCTATCTCTATGCACAGTGACTTAACCTTTATGCCCGTTTCTGCAAAAATATAGTTGTATACCGCAGTTTCTGCATCCTCCTTGGTCTGCTGCGCCACGGGGTCATAGGAAAGCTGGGAGGATTCGGTTTCGGGCAGGTCAAGGTTTAGGCTTGGCAGCACACCTGCCAAGGGTGCCACCATAAGCGCCGTACACACAAGCGCTGCCAGATAGCGCAAATATTTTTCGTAGGGCTTACCCACCAAAGCGGCGGCTATGCCACCCGCCACCGAGCTGAACAGCAATGCGGAAAAATACTCTTTCATAGGGCAACCCCGCTTTTTAAAAATACAGCCGATATAACCGTAAAAACCACGGCGCAGGCGATAAGCAAGGCAAGACTTATGCCAAGCAAGCCACTTAGCTCGCCCAAAAATTTAGAAGCCTTTTCCAAGCCGAAAAGCCTTGCACTTACAGAGCAGAACGAAAAGCAAAGCTTATACAAAAAGCCACTTATAACCGGCGGAAGCAGGTAGCCCAGCATTACCGCCAGCCCCCAGCCGCCCACGCTGCCCTTAACGGCGGAGACCGCACCGAAAACCGTCCTTGCGCTTTCGCCCACAGCGTTACCTATTACGGGTATAAAGGTGCCGGAAGCAAACTTTACGGTGCGGTAGGTGAAGTTATCGCTTGTGGCAGCAACCGCCGTTTGGAAATAAAAAACGAAGCAAACCAAGGAAAAAACGAAGGCTATCAGCACGCAGGAGGCGGTCTTTACAAAGGATGCCAGCGGCGCAAGGCTTGAATGCCCCGGCAGCAGCCCCGTTATGGCAAAGGCAAAGCCAAGGCTAAGCAAAGGCAACAAAAGCTTGCCGCAGACGGCCTCGGTAACCGTTAAAAAGATGCCAAGCCCCGATGCCGACGCCACCCCCTGGGCGGTGTTTCCGCCCATTGAGTAAAGGGCTGTCATTACCGGCAGCAAAGACGCACAAAAGGCAACCAGCCCCTCTATGGCGGATTTTGCATAGTTAAAGGCTATTTGCAAGGCGGGAAAGCTTGCGGCGGAAAGCGCCACCGCCGATACAAAATCAAAGCCGGCGTTGCCTGCGCTGTTTTCTCTAAGGCTTTTTACGTTTTCTGCCACCGCCAGAATAATAAGGCACGCAAGTATAATTCCGCAGTATTTTACCGCCTCACCCGCAAAGCCGTCCCAGGCACTTTTTATTATCTGCAGTATTCTGTCGCCAATATCAAGCTGCTGTTTTTCTATAAGCTCGTCCGCACCGCTTTGGGCAAAAATCTCTTCGCTGTCAACAGCCCGTGCCTGTATGCTGTTGAAGGCGAAAAGCACCAAAAACACGCACAAATAAACAAAAAATCTTTTCATTTGCCACCTACCCGCAATCCTTAGGCTTTAAAAGGCAAGCCCCTTAGCCACTTCCATTAAATACTGTGCCACGGGCAAGGATAACAAAATAATTGCCGCCTTGCCGGCACTTTCCACACCGTTTGCCAGGGAAAGCTCTCCCAGCTCCTTGCAAATATCCGAAGCCACGCCGCAAAGCAGAGAGACCCCCACCGCCTTTAAAAGCACAGTAAAGCAGTCAGCGCCATCGCTGCCCTCGCCCATGGTACGCAAAAAATCGCTTACGGGGATAAGGGTATACATCATGTACCCTACGCAAACCACTCCGCCGCAGGCGGCAAAAACAGAAAAAAACTCCGGCCGCAATTGCTTAATTACCACCCCAAGGCAGGCAAAACACAGCGCTGCCCCGCACAATGCCCCTATCCCCGTCATATACCGAAGGCGCTTTTTATGCTTTGCAGCAGAGAGGCTATCTCCCTTGTAAGCATAAGCATGGCGATAATCAGCCCCGCCACCGTTACCAAGGCGGCTTGCTCGTCTCTGCCGCTTTTGGAAAGTATTTGATAAGCTACGCTTACGATAAGGCCTATACCGGCTACCTTAAGCACCAAGGATATATTCATAAAAGCTCCCCTTTTTTAAAGCATAAGTATTGATAACGCTGCACCCAACAGCACCCCCAGCCATCTGTAGCACTTTTCACCGGTGGCAAAGCTTTGCCGCCGTTTTTCGCTTAAAAGCTGCAGCTTTTGGGCGGCAAGGGTAAAGCTTGCCTCCTGCAGGCGGTACTCGGTAGAGCCAAAGTCCCACCCTGCCTCGGAAAGGACCGCAAACAGCTCTTCGTCATCTTTAACTAATTCTATGGCGGCAAGGTATCTTTTATTACAAGGGCCTGCCGACGTTTTTCTAAGCAGCTCTCCTATGCCCTTGTCCTCCAGGGCAGGATGGCGAAAGGTCTGCATTATATCCTCCATTACCGCAAGGGATGGCAAATGCAAAAGCAAATGCTTAAACAGCCCGCAAAAGCCCTCGGCAAGCTCTGCCTCTTCCTTTTTGATGCGGGCGTAGCCAAAACCCCAGGCGCCGCAGGCGCAGGTTATTACCATGGCACCTATTATTGACGTCATATATACTCCTTTACGCTGTAGCTGAAATCCGATTTTATGCCTATAAGCAAGGGAAACACACCCTTTGCCAACAGCGCCCCAACAAAGGGGCGGGCGGCAAGCCCGTGGGCAGAGTCGGCATGGGCGGTTGCCACTACCGCCACCCCCATGCCCAGCACCTGCAAAAGCGGTGCGCCGTCCTCGGCGGCAAGCTCGTCGCAGATAAGCACGTCGGGGGACATGCTTCGGCACAAAAGCTCTATAGCTTGGCTTTTTTGTACCCCGCAAAGCCCGTCCACAAGCCCCTGCTTAAGCTCCGGCACCAGCAGCTCGCCCCTTTCGTCGGCAACAGCCACCTTGTAGGCTCTGCCCATGCTTCCGTCGGAAAGCAGCAGCGCAAGGCTTTTAAGCAGGGTGGTTTTGCCGCAATTCGGAGGCGAAAATATCAAAGCGCCCCTAAGGCCTTTTTCGGTAATGCGCCGTGCCGCCTCGTAGCCGTAGTCACCCATAAACCGTTTTATGCGCAGATTTATGCCGTATATGCGGCTAAAGCCCGTAAGCACGCCGTTACGCACTATACCCTCACCGCAGATACCCGCACGGTATCCGTCGCCAAAGGGCAGGTACCCCTGCCTTAGGCAGTCACCAAAGCTGTACAGAGAGGCTCCGCTTATTAGGGAAAGACATTCCTCCAGCTCCTTGCGTGTGCAGGCAAGCCCCTTGCCCACGGGGCAAAACACGCCTCTGTCGGTAAAGCAACGGCTTTTGCCGCCGATAGTGACAGAGGCGGGCGCACCTGCCCTAAGCCTAAGCTCGGTGGCGGCGTTTAGCGCCTCTTTAGGCAGCTTTGCTACCGCATTACCCACCGACGGCGGCAGATATGGCAAAAGCCTTAGCATTGGCGCCACTCCTTTGCCTGACCTGCCATATATACCCCTGCGGTAACCGCAGCCAAAAGCACCGTTTGTGCCATGGGGTGGGAAAACGGCTGTAACTGCCCTACCCCGTAGGCAACCAAAAGGCTAAATGCGCCCCAAAGCATAGGAGCAACAAAGCCCCTGCCAAGGCTGAAGCCCGCAACCTTTTTAAGCCTGCCGAAGCAAAGGACAAAGGACAAAGTATTAGAGGCTATAAGCAGCCACAAATATCCGTAGGCACCGCTTAAAGGAATAAATACCAGCACCGCAACGATGCGAAAAACCGAGTTTATAACGCTGAACAGCAGGCTGCGCTTTTGCTGCCCGATGGCTTTTAGCAGGCCGTCGGACATGGTCTCTACGTACATAAACGGTGTTACCCACGCCAGCATTTGCAAGGACGGGGCGCATTGAGCGTTGCCGTACACCGCAAGACTTACCTGCTTTGAAAACAGCAGAAAAAATCCGCCGCACACAAAGGAAAAGCCTGCGGTAAGCTCCATTATGCGTTTTATAAGGCGGTTGCGTGCTGCCTTGTCCTCGCCCACGTTAAGCCTTGACACCCGCGGTATTTGTATGGAAAGCAGGGCGCCCAAAAAAGAATATGGGAAGAACAAAAGAGGGATGCTCATACCTCGGATGGTGCCAAAATCCGCCAAGGCTTGATCTCTGTTTCCGCCGTAAAGCACAAAGCGTGAGGGGATAAGGACGCTTTCTACGCTGTGCAGAATATTGGTTACGTAGGCAGAGGCGGCAATGGGCAGGGTAACGGCACCCACGCTGCCCACGGTTTTAATAAAGGATTCCTCTCCTTTCCGCTTATCCTTTTTGCCCGAAAAGAAAAGATACATTATAAATAAAAATGCGTAGGAGAAGCATTCGCCGGCGGTAAGCCCTATTACCACGCCAACGCAAAGGTCCGTACCGTTGCCGTTAAGCACGCCGAAGGTATACACGGTTATGGCAATTTTGGCGCATTGCTCAAAGAAGGCTGCCACAGAGGGCTTGTATATCTGCCCCACGGCGGTAAAATACCCTTTAATGCAGGCGGAAAGTGCCATAAAGGGCATTGAAAGTGCCAACACCTTAAGAGCGGGTGCGGTGCTTACGTCGCCAACCATGCTTTTTGCCAAAAGCTCGGCACCGCCGTAAAGGACTGCCGCCGCCGTGCCGCCCACCGCCAACGCCAAGGCAGAGGATGCCAAAAGCACCTGCACCGCACCGCCCTTTTTGTCACGGTTTTCAAGTCGCTCTGCCGCCAAGCGTGATACGGCAACGGTAAAGCCCGCCGTGGCAAAGGTTGCAAAAATGGAATATACGGACATAATAAGCTGATACAGCCCCAGCCCCGTGCTGCCCATTCGGTCGGAAAGATACACCCTGAAAAGCATGCCCATGCCCTTAAGGGCAAAGGATATAAGCGTAAGCAGTCCTGCCGTTACCGCCATGCCGCCCATTGTCTTTTTTATTGCCGCCACCTCTTTTGTTTTTTGTTTAATTTCTATGCAGGCAATATAAATTTAATGCTTACCTATTGACAAACGCAAAAAGGGGTATTATAATATTTTGTAGACACACCATACACCCACCACAATATGTTGTGCAAAAAGGAGGATTACTACCATGAATATACACGGCTTGCAAAAGCTTACGCTGTTGGATTTTCCGGGCAATACGGCATGCACCGTATTTACGGGCGGCTGTAATCTGCGCTGTCCTTTTTGCCACAACGCATCCCTTGTGCGTGGCACGGCACCCGCCGTTGATACAGAAGAGCTGTTTGCGCTGCTTAAAAAGCGCAGGGGCGTGCTTGACGGCGTTTGCATAAGCGGGGGAGAGCCGCTTTTGCAGACGGATATTGCCGATTTTATAAAGGAAATACGTGCCCTGGGCTACAAGGTAAAGCTGGATACCAACGGCAGCCTGCCCCAAAGGCTTAAGCCCTTGCTTAAAGAAAAGTTGCTTGACTACGTGGCGATGGACTTAAAAAACGCCCCCTATGCATACGGCAAAACCGTTGGCATAGAAGGCTTTGACTTTGCACCCGTGGCGGAAAGTATGTCCTTGCTGAGGGCAAGCCACACCCCCTACGAATACCGCACTACGGTATGTTATCCCTTGCACACTATGGAAAGTCTGCTGGCGCTGAGGGATATTATCCGCAGTGACGAGCCTTGGTTTTTACAACAATATATAGATTCCGGCGACGTATTGGGCAGCGGGCTTGATGCCTACCCGCCCGAGGAAATGCAGGCGTTTTTATCAGCATTGACGGGGAAAAACCCCTTGGTACGCCTTAGAGGGCTTTAGTTTATTATCAGGAAAACACACAATAAAATGTGGTGGCAAATAAATTTTTTATCTACATCTTGTGTTTGCTATTGACAAAGCAACACATTTGTGGTATGATGTTACTCGACCACCCGCAACTAACGTGTTTAAATATATATACAGTATAAAAGGAGAAAGAATTATGTATCAGGTACAAAAGCGCAACGGCAGCACCGTTGATTTCGAGCTTAGCAAGATAGCAGCCGCCATAGCAAAGGCGTTTGAAGCAAAAGAAATAAACTATAACAGAGACACTATTGATTTTTTGGCACTTAAAGTAACCGCAGATTTTCAGCCCAAGATAAAGAACAACCTTATAACCGTTGAGGATATTCAGGACAGCGTTGAATCCGTATTGGTTCAGGCAGGCTATGCAGAGGTTGCAAAGGCGTACATTCTTTACCGCCGTCAGCACGAAAAGCTGCGTAATATTGACAGCACCATTCTTGACTATAAGACCGTTGTTGACAACTATCTTAAGATAAACGACTGGCGTGTTAAGGAAAACAGCACCGTTACCTATTCCGTTGGCGGTCTTATCCTTAGCAACAGCGGCGCCATTACCGCAAACTATTGGCTTTCTGAGATATACGATGACGAAATTGCCAACGCCCACAGAAACGCAGATATACACCTGCATGACCTTTCCATGCTTACGGGCTACTGCGCAGGCTGGTCCCTTAAGCAGCTTATACAGGAAGGCCTTGGCGGTGTAAGGGGCAAGATCACCTCTGCACCCGCAAGCCACCTTGCCACCCTTTGTAACCAGATGGTTAACTTCCTTGGCATTATGCAGAACGAGTGGGCAGGCGCACAGGCGTTTTCTTCCTTTGATACTTATCTTGCACCCTTTGTTAAGGTTGACAATTTGACCTACGAGCAGACCAAAAAGTGCATTGAAAGCTTTGTTTTCGGCGTTAATACTCCCAGCCGTTGGGGTACACAGGCTCCCTTCTCCAACATCACCTTGGATTGGACCGTTCCCAACGACCTTAAGGATTCACCCGCTATTGTAGGCGGCAAGGAAATGGACTTTACCTACGGTGACTGTAAGAAGGAAATGGATATGGTTAACCGTGCCTTTAGCGAAACCATGATAGAGGGCGACGCCAACGGCAGAGGTTTCCAGTATCCCATCCCCACCTACTCCATCACCGCAGATTTTGATTGGTCTGATACCGAAAACAACCGTTTGTTGTTTGAGATGACCTCTAAATACGGCACCCCTTACTTCTCTAACTACATCAACAGCGATATGGAGCCTTCTGACGTAAGAAGTATGTGCTGCCGTCTGCGCCTTGACCTTAGAGAGCTTAGAAAGAAGAGCGGCGGTTTCTTCGGCAGCGGCGAAAGCACCGGCTCGGTAGGCGTTGTAACCATCAATATGCCCCGTATAGCATACCTTGCAGAGAACAAGGCTGACTTTTATAAGCGTCTTGACAGGCTTATGGATATTGCCGCAAGAAGCCTTAAGGTTAAGCGTACCGTTATATCCAAGCTGATGGAAGAAGGGCTTTACCCCTACACAAAACGTAATCTTGGCAGCTTTGATAACCATTTCAGCACCATAGGTCTTGTAGGTATGAACGAGGTAGGTCTGAACGCCCGCTGGCTTGGCAACGATATGACCCACCCCAAGACTCAGGAGTTCACCAAGGACGTGCTGAACCATATGAGAGAGAGGCTTTCCGACTATCAGGAGATGTACGGTG
>JAZUNS010000012.1:0-5409 GCA_045604285.1 Eubacteriales bacterium | reverse complement strand
AGAGAAGATTCGTATCATAACGAGTCTTCTCTTTCTTTTTTGTCTGATAAGTGATATGCTGACTAAAGTCAGCGTGATATTTTCGCTTTGCGAAAGTGATATGAAACCTATCGGTTTCGTGATATTCTATTCGCCATAAACTGTCCGCAGGACAATATCACTATGCGTAGCATAATATCACTGCGAAGCAATATAACTCGCCGTCAGGCGAATAGAGTTGCGTGATACTCCGTTAAGAGTATCACGCTAATACCGCCCTTTTGTTATTTAGCTTGTTTTTACGCTCTGTTTCTTGTGCGCTTTGCAACTATAACGCAACCGCAAATGCCTATAAGTGCAAGAGCGATCCATACGTAAAGCATCATGTTGTCGCCGGTATCGGGAAGGGGACTTTCGTATTCTTCATCAACTGTATCGCATACCGTGCAATGGCCGTTCTTGTAGCTGTGCGCAGAAACGTTTGCCTTCAAGCCGCACTTGCATTCATGCCAATGGCTAACGCCGTCGGTTACCCATTCGTTGCCAAAGCTGTGGCTTGTTTCACGGTCTTCGCCGCAGGTGTTGCAGTCGGTATCGCAATCGTTATCGTAGTCGTGGGCATCCTCATCAGCCTTGTCGCCGCATTCACATTCGTGCCAATGGTTGCTCTCGTCAGAGGTCCATTCGTCAGAGTAAACGTGGCTATGCTCGTAGGGGATTTCTTCGCCTTCAGCCAACAAGGCGTCGCAGGTCTTACAATAGGTGTCGCCGGTATAGCCGGGTCTGTCCTTGGTTGCTTCTCTGTAGCCTCTTATCTCGGTGTCGCCAACGTGGTTGTCGCCGTCGGTTTCGCCGTAGGGCTGGTTACAAATCTCACAGTCAGCGGGCTCACCGCAGTTTGCTTCGCCGCCGCTGTGGCTTTCTTCGCCGTCCTTATGGCCGCATTCGCACTCATGCCAATGGTTTTCGCCATCAACGGTCCATTCGTCGCTGTAAACGTGCTCGTGGCCTGCGGGTATGGGTTCGCCCTCTTCAAGCAGCGCATCACAATCTTCACAATAGATGTCGCCGGTGTAGCCGGGCTCGTCCTCGGTGGCTTCGACCCTGTCTTTAACAACGGTGTTTCCGGTGTGGTTTTCGGGATCAACGCCTTCAAGCTCTTTTCCGCAATCTTCACAAACGGAAGGAGTTACGCAATCAGCTTCGGTGCCGTTATGGGAACCCTCGTCAGCCTTGTCGCCGCATTCGCATTCATGCCAATGGTTCGTTTCATCGGAGGACCACTGCTCGGAGTAATCGTGCTCAATATCACGGTCTTCGCCGCAGGTGTTACAGTCGGGGTCGCAATCGTTATCGTAATCGTGTTCGGTTACGTCAGCCTTGTCGCCGCATTCGCATTCGTGCCAATGGTTGTTCTCGTCAGAGGACCACTGTTCGGAGTGATCGTGCTCGTGGGGAGGCTCGTTACTTACGGCAAGCTTGTACGCAAAGAAATCCTGCTGTTCTTCGTTTGCAGGCTGCATTACCAAGAAGGAGAAGGTAACGACGTCACCGTTATCTAAAGTGATAGAATATCCGTCATCGGGGATGGGATCACCCGTATAGGCATCGACTCTGTCCGAAAGGGTTTTCATATTGCCCCAAATATGCTGTCCGTCAGTGTAATGCCATACAATTGCCTGGACGGTATTGGTATCGGTAATTTTGTAGCTGCCGTTACCGTCGGACACAAAAATATCCTCAAAGCATTGAGTGAACAACACCTTAAGCTTTTGAGATACGTCAACGTTGGTGGTGTTGTTGGTTGCAACCGACGTATCGTTTGAAGGCGTAAAGGTATCGCCGTAGTTAGCGCCCTTAAGCTTAACGTCAAGACAAAAACCAACGTAGTCGTTGGTAAACAAAACGTTTCTGTCGCTGGTGCTTAGTGAGGTTTCGGAATTATCCGTTGCAGATACCGAAACCGTCATTAACAGCATAAGTGCTACCATGAAAATGGAAACGATTCTTTTCATTTTGAGATATCCCCCAATCGTAATAAATTTTACGCTTTTTGCCTTGTGAATAAAGGCAATTTATTACTTTCCTTGCTCATTATAGCCCCAATAATTTCGTTTGTCAATAGTAAATAAAAAAAGAAGGATAGCTGTTTTTTGTGTTGTTCATTTTTGCCATATAAGGCATATAAATGATTGTTTTTATATAATTTTAAAGGTTGCAACAAAAAACTGTGCATAAAAAATGTTTTTAATAAAACTTAAACATTTTAAAAAAATATCACAAACAACGGCAGGGTATAATGCCATTGTAAAGCTGCTGAAGCGAAATAATCGCATTGGCAAACATCAATAAAAAGGAAGGTATATCAACGTAAGGGAGCTTACAGCAACAAAATAAAGCCTAAAAGTGCTGTTAATTGCAAGTATCGGCTTTTAAAAAGCCAAAAAGCTATTGACATTAACGGCGTGTGGGAGTAAAATGTTTGTAATCGGACGGTGTGCGGCGGCGCCGGTAAAGGCTTTTACGGTGCCAAGCATGATGCCTGTTATGTATTTACGCCCGTCTCAAGCCTTGTTGGCTTTGGGGCGGGGTTTTTATTTTTGATAACGATTATTCGGGACCTTTGAAAGGAGTTAAAATTATGAGCAATAAGGTAGAAACCAATAAGGCACCGGCGGCAATCGGGCCTTACTCTCAGGCAATAGTATCCGGCAACCTTATTTTTACCTCCGGTCAGATTCCTCTTAACCCCCAAACGGGCGAGCTTGAAGGCACCGATATTACCGAGCAGGCACACAGAGTATGCAAAAATCTTAAAGCCGTGCTTGAGGCGGCGGGCGGCTCTCTCAACAGCGCCGTAAAAACCACCTGCTTTTTAAGCGATATGGCGGATTTTGCCCAATTTAATCTGGTGTACGGGCAGTATTTTACAGAAAAGCCCGCACGTTCCTGCGTGGCGGTTAAGTCGCTTCCCAAAGGCGCATTGGTAGAGGTAGAGGTAATAGCGGAAAAGGAATAAAAAACGCTTTTGCGTACTACCTAACAACGTTAGAGAGGATTGATAACCATGCTTCTTTCAGGGGCAGATATATTAATTAAAACTTTGATAGAGCAGGGCTGTGATACCGTTTTTGGCTATCCGGGCGGACAGATACTTGACGTCTATGACAGCCTGTATACACACAAAGAGCAAATAAATCATATACTAACCGCTCACGAGCAGGGCGCGGTACACGCCGCAGACGGTTATGCAAGAACCACCGGCAAGGTAGGGGTAGTAATTTCCACGTCGGGCCCCGGCGCCACTAATCTTGTAACGGGCATAGCTACTGCCCATCTTGATTCTATCCCCATAGTTGCCATATGCGGCAACGTGCCCACCTCTCAGATAGGTACTGATAGCTTTCAAGAGTTGGATATTACCGGTGTAACTTTGCCTATTACCAAGCATAACTATTTTGTAGGCTCGGTTGAGGATCTGGCAGATACCGTCCGAGAGGCGTTTACTCTTGCAAAATCGGGCAGACCCGGGCCTGTGCTTATAGATATCCCCAAGGACGTGCAAAAGGCTATGTGCGAATATGCGTCCATGCCCCCCGCCCAAGCGGATGAGCCCTATGCGGCAAAGGACGTTCGCATTGAAGAAGCTGCAGAGCTTATCAACGACGCCCGCCGTCCTTACGTCTATTTCGGCGGCGGCCTTGTTTCCGCCAACGCACGGGATGAGATGCTTGCCCTTGCAGAGAAGATAGACGCTCCCATCGGCTGTTCTCTTATGGGGCTTTCTGCCATACCTACCGATCACCCAAGGTTTTTAGGTATGCAGGGTATGCACGGACAATACGCCTCTTCTATGGCTATGCGTGACGCTGATTTGATACTGTCCCTTGGCGTGCGCTTTAATGACCGCGTTACGGGCAACCGCACAAAGTTTGCCTTCGGTGCCAAGATAATACACATTGATATTGATGGCTCTGAGCTTTCCAAAACCGTTAACACCGTATGCGGCTTAAGGGGCGACCTTAAGCTTACGCTTCAAAAGCTTTTGCCCTTGGTTAATGAGGGCAAAAAGCCTGAGTGGATGGAAAGAGTTGCCGCCTTGCGCCTTAAGGGTAAGGAGCTTTTGGATAACAGAGAGGGCTTGACCCCTCGCAACGCCATATTAACGGTAAATAAGTATTTGGGCGAAAACACGGCGGTGGTTACCGACGTAGGTCAGCATCAGATGTGGTCTGCTCAAAACTTGGTTTTTAAAACTCCCCGCAGGTTTGTATCCAGCGGCGGCTTGGGTACCATGGGCTTTGGCTTGGGTGCCGCAATCGGTGCCGCCTTCGGTACTAAGGAACGCAGCGTTTTGATAACGGGCGACGGTGGCTTTGGTATGTGCCTGCAGGAGCTTGCAACGGCAGTAACATATAATGTTCCCGTTGTAGTGGTTATAATGAACAACGGCGTGCTTGGTATGGTAAGGCAATGGCAAACCCTGTTTTTTGATAAGCGTTATTCAAATACCGTTCTAAACCGCAAAACGGATTTTCCTGCCCTTGCCCGTTCCTTCGGTGCAGACGGCGTGTCCGTATCCACGGTAGAAGAGCTGGAAGAAGCCCTTGCAAAGGCTTTTAAGCAGGAGGGGGCTTTCGTTATCGATTGCAGAATAGATAAGGATGAGGTGGTTCTTCCCATGCTTCCCCCCGGTGGCAGCGTGGGTGACATCATCACCAAGTTGGAGGTGGAACAATGAACCGATATACGGTAGCCGTGCTGGTAAGAAACCAGTTTGGCGTGCTTAATCGTGTAACAAGTATGTTCCGACGCCGCCAGTTTAATATAAGTGCGCTGACCGTTAGCGAAACCGAAACCAGCGAGCTTTCCCGCATTACCGTCGTTTTCAGCGGAGAGGAAAGTGTAAAGCAGCAGTTGGTAAACCAATTGTATAAACTTCCCGACGTTTGCTCTATTAAAGAGTTCGATGAGGATAATTCCATAAGCTGCGAGCTTCTTCTTATTAAGATGAAAAACGACCCAAGCTCTCGTGAGGATATACGTAACGCTGCCGAAGCCTTCGGTGCGGTAACGGTGGATTATTCCAAGGATTATATCATGCTGCGCTTGGCAAGTGAGCCCAGAAAAATAGAAGATTTTATAAATCTTATGCGTGATTACACGATACTTGAAATCTGCCGTACGGGCAGTGTTTCTCTGGAAAAAAGCAGTACAACTATTCGTCAAACACTTAATTTTTAGCACTTTATACATAAAGATAACGCCTCTCTAAAAAAAGAGAGGCGTTCAGACCGCTGACAAAGGCACAGAACACGAAAAATATAAAAAATCAATTACAAAAAAAGTTGAAAAGTCGGGAAAGCTTCCCGACTTTTCTGCAATTTATCGTAATTTTTCGTTCAAAACGAACCTCGGCTCACAGTACTT
>JAZUNS010000011.1:0-2056 GCA_045604285.1 Eubacteriales bacterium | reverse complement strand
CCCCACGCCACAGGCGTATCTCGCATTGCGAAGAAATATTTCACCCACCCGCAAGGGTGGATTTAGTTAAAAACGAAAGATTCTTTTGAATCTGTCGTTTTCTGGAGCTGGTGGAGGGATTTGAACTATACCCTCCTTGTTTTTTGCGTAAAAACGACTCCTTTATATGCACTTTTTGCTTTGTTCATTGCAATGATATAATATTATATCTACCGATTTTGAAGCGTGTAAAGGGTAAAATAAAGGGTAGAATTAGACTTAATCAGTTATATTAAGTTCACGCTTAAGGACAGATTGTAATATTTGCAAAAAATTTATATTTGCTTTTTCCGCTTCGTAACAGAGCCAGCTTGGCAAAGTACAATTTTTCTTAACTACCTTTATTTCATTTTTTCTGCGGTATTCCGCAAAGTTAACATCTACAAGAGTTATCAGTTTGTCTACACGATTAATGCGTATTTGTCAAGAGTTTTTTCAAAAAATAAAACATTTTCTTATCTTAAAACACAAAGCACCCGTCATAGGTTATACAAACCTTGACGGGTGGTTTATGTTTTGGTCGCTTATAATTGGGCTAACCGCCCTTAGTTTCGACCAGTATATTTGTTTTTAGGAGGAAACAATAAAAAATGAGGAGTTACACAACATTGTTTGTATAACTCCTCATTTGTATAACTTCTCTAACTTTTAAAGCCCGGCGTCGTGCTTGAGTATCTGCGCTGCGTCGAGACTGTTTACCTTGCCGTCGCCGTTTACGTCACCAGCGGCAAGCTGTTCATCCGTGAGGTTTATAATGCCCGCATCGTGCTTGAGTATCTGCGCTGCGTCAAGGCTGTTTACCTTGCCGTCGCCGTTTACGTCGCCGGGGGTAACCTTAAGTTTGCAGCCTAAGGATGCAGCAATGGCACGTGCGTCGGCTTCGGCAATCTCATCCAGGTTGTCTATTATCCAACGGGCGCCGGCTACGGTGTCGTGAAATTCATGTTCTATAAGCACCGGTACTATGCCGTAGTTTGCAGGCTCTCTAAGCTCGCCGAAATTCCAGCTTTTGTAGCTCCAGGCGTAAATAGCAGGCTGTCGAGCCCTATTGCTCTTGATGGGGCAAATAGCGTTAAGTTCTGCAACTATGCTGAGCGCAAGCTCTTTTGACAAAGCAAATTTGGGGTGATAAAAAAGGCAAGCACCCGTGCCTTTGCCGTTGCCTGTGTTAGTGTGAAGCGCAACGTATGCATCGCACCCCATTTTTTTGGCTTCTTCCGGTCTGCCATGGTACTCACGGCTAAGCGCAAATACGGTGGCAGGTATAGGTGTAACGCCCTCGTATTTCTTCAAAGCCTCCACAAGCTTCGGCGCAAGCAGATCCATCTGTTGCTTTTCGTTGTAGCCTTCAATGGCGTACTTCTTGTAATGGTTTGCAGGTGATATGTATATCTTATACTCTTTTGTTTTCATTCTCCTTCTCCTTGTTATTGTCTTCTTTTGCGTTATCAGCTGCGCTTTCCACGTTATTCTTAAGTTTTTTTGCCACCTTTATAAGGAACATAGGCATCGGTACACCCATAGCACTTAAATTTTCAAGTATACTGATGCATTCGTTAATAATAAGCCAAGCTGTGCAAAGCCACCCGAAAAAGGGCTGGGCGCCGATATCATAGCCGAGCTTTGAGGAAACTATTACTATCACATAGTCAACGCCTATCGCTGCAACTACAGCAAGTCCATAACACAGCTTTTTTATAAAGCCTTTTATACCGGTGCGAGAACACAGCGTACCCACCTGCCAACTCTTAACCATACCGGTGATATAGTCGGCAAGCATCAATACGCACAGCACAACAAAAGGAACCGCAAGCTCCTTGCACATGCTACCAATAGCGGCAAACGCCACCGAAAGCGCAAATTTTGTAAGATTAGTTTTCATTATCCCTCTCCTTTAGTATTCAACGCCGTAACGGTCGAACAAAACCTTTACGGCTTCGTTTTTTATTACTTTTTTCTGCTGGCCAGAATTTAAGGCAACATATACCAATTGCAATGCTTCCTTGGTAACACCTAA
>JAZUNS010000010.1:0-7373 GCA_045604285.1 Eubacteriales bacterium | reverse complement strand
AAGAAGTACACCAACTCTGAGATAAAGGAGAGGGTGTTTGTTACCACCGATAAAAAGAGGGGTGCGCTTAAGGCCTTTGCGGATAGGGAAGGATACAACACCTTCGTTATCCCCGATGACGTAGGCGGTCGCTTCTCGGTACTTACGGCGGTAGGGCTTTTGCCCATAGCCGTTTGCGGGGCAGACGTCCGTGCCATGCTTGAGGGTGCGGCCGATATGCGCCGCCGCATAGATGCAGAGGGGCTTAAAAACGATGCTTACCGTTATGCAGTGCTTCGTAATCTGTTTTACGAGCAGGGCAAGCACGTTGAGATACTTGGCAGCTACGAGCCTTCCTTCCGTATGATGAACGAGTGGTGGAAGCAGCTTTTTGGTGAAAGCGAGGGTAAGGACGGCAAGGGTATATTCCCTGCATCCGTTATATTCTCCTCCGATCTGCACTCTTTGGGTCAGTATATTCAGGATGGCAAGCGTGTGCTTTTTGAAACCATAGTAAAACAAAAAGAAGTACGGGACGATCTGTTTATACCTGCCAACGCAGTGGATATAGACGGTCTGGGCTTTTTGTCCGGCGTAAAGATGTCCTCGGTTAATGACGAGGCTATGATAGGTACCCTCCTTGCCCATACGGCAGGCGGGGTTCCCAACCTTGTGGTGGAGTATGACCGCAGGGATGAAAAAAGCCTTGGCGAGCTTATTTATTTCTTCTTCGTTGCCTGTGCGGTATCGGGTTACATTTTGGGCGTTAACCCCTTTGACCAGCCCGGTGTTGAGGCGTACAAGCGCAATATGTATGCACTTTTGGGCAAGCCCGGCTATGAAGAGCTTAAAGATGAATTATTGAGAAAAATTGACGCATTATAAATTTAAGGAGAAAATAATGGTTAAACTTAAAGTTGGTCTTAAAGGAACAGGTAAAACAAAAATGTTGGTGGACGAGGTACACGAGGCCGCCAAAAAATCCAAGGGCGTGGTTGTTTGTATAGAATACGGCGGCAAGCTTACCTATCACATCCGCATTGCTGCCCGCCTTATAGATGCTAAGGATTATGATATTAAGGACGCTGCCACTCTTTACGGCTTCGTTTGCGGTACCTTGGCTTGCAATTACGATATAACCGAGCTGTTTATAGACAGCGCACTTAAGATCTGCGGTGATGATATTGCCGCTTTTGAAGATTTTATGTATAAGCTTGACGATATCTCCGGCAAGATGAACGTTGATTGCTTCATTACCTCTTCCATTGCGGAAGATGCTTTGCCCGAGGGTCTTAAAAAGTTTTTGGCGGAATAATAAATGAAACGTATTAAAGATATAGCTTTATATTCCACCCTGACCTTTACGTTTATGATGATGCTTATTTGCGCCCTGTTTGTGGTGGGCGAAAATACGCTGACCGGCGGCGTAAGCAATTTCAGCGGTGCGGATTTTGCCGATAAAGCCTTTTTGCTTTTGCTGTATTCGGTTTTTGTGGGCGTAAGCTTTTTGGTGTTTGATATAAAGCCTTTTAACCAAACCCTTAAGCGCATTCTTCATATAGGGCTTAACTATGGGCTTTTGGTGGGCTTTATAGTGCTTTTTCAAAAGGCAAATGCAGGCGCTAACGTAACGGCAAATACTACTATGACGATTTTTGCTTCTACGTTTATCTTTATTATCGTTTACTTTGCCGCTATGCTTATAAGCAAGGGCATAAACAAGCTGGGCAAGCTGATAGACAGCGCAAATAAATAAATAAAAGAAAGAAGCGGGGTGCAAAAGCGCCCCGCTTCTTAACGCATACAAACTTTTCTGTTTTAATCAATATTTGACTTAGCTGCAACTATCTGTTATAATAAGTTAAGATCTAAAACGGAGGTTTACCGCTATGAAAAAAATAACCGCACTTGTTTTGGCTTTTCTCCTTTGCATCGGCGCCACCTGCTTTTCTGCATCTGCCGAGGTTGCACCCGACGCTGTCGATTGGTCAGTAGCCGACGGCGTTCTTACAATATCCGGCACCGGCGCTATGAAGGATTACAGCCCCTTTGATAACGACGTGGATTGGCGCACGTACAGAGAAGATATTACCGCCATTGTAATAAACGAAGGCGTTACCACCGTGGGCAACTTTGCCTTCATGGGCTTTAAGGCTCTTACCGATGTGTCTTTGCCCGACAGCCTTGTGTCTATCGGCTCCTACAGCTTTCAAAGCTGCGTGTCTCTTGAGGAAATAACCATACCTGCAGGGGTTGAAAAGATAGACAGCGGCGCCTTCAGTATTTGCACCGCTTTGAAAAAGATAACCGTACCTTTCGGCGTCTCTTACTTTGGCGTTGAAGTGTTTGCCGACGACACCGCCCTTACCGAA
This sequence comes from Eubacteriales bacterium, assembly GCA_045604285.1. Classification (GTDB taxonomy): domain Bacteria; phylum Bacillota; class Clostridia; order Oscillospirales; family CAG-382; genus SIG636. Next base: position 5,022 of record JAZUNS010000010.1, on the reverse strand, counting down.
GCGGTAATCGACGCAGAGCTTGCCGTGATCTGCGAGTGGACCTTTGACGGCTGTACCGCCCTTGAAAGCGTTACGCTGCCTGCAACCGTAACGGAAATTGAACGTGATGCGTTTAAAGACTGCACCGCCCTTAAGACCGTTAAATTCGGCGGTACCGAAAAGCAGTGGAGCAGCGTGACCGTGGGCTTAGGCAACGAGGTGCTTAGCGGCGCAACCGTTGTAACAGTAACCCTTGGCGACGTAAACGGCGACGGCAAAGTTTCCAGCCTTGACGCAGCCTCAGTCCTTAAGCACGACGCTCTGATGATAACCTTGGCAGGCAATGCGCCCACCGCCGCAGACGTTAACGGCGACGGCAAGGTAAACAGCCTTGATGCAGCACTTATCCTTAAGCTGGATGCAGGCATTATCAAAAATTTCTAAACTATATCTAAACTATATAACTTAATGGCAGGTTCGCTTGAACCTGCCATTTTGTATACTTTTTAATTATTCGGAAACCTCAGAGCTTTCGGAAACCTCAGAGCTTTCGGAAACCTCAGAGCTTTCGGAAACCTCGGAGCTTTCGGCAACCTCAGAGCTTTCGGCAACCTCAGAGCTTTCGGCAACCTCGGAGCTTTCGGCAACCTCAGAGCTTTCAGCAACCTCGGAGCTTTCAGCAACCTCGGAGCTTTCTTCAGCTTCAGAGCTTTCGGTACCCTTTACGCCGTAGGGGATCTCTTCATCGGAGAGGATTGCGGTTATAACCGCATACTTAATAAAGGTATCAATGGGGTAATAGGAGCTGTCGGAAAGGTTCTCTTCCACAACGTAGCCCTCACCGCCAAAATCTTTAGCGGCGGCTTTTCTTACCTCTGCAGTAATGGAATAGCCGTTTTCGGTCTTTAAGGACTCAAAAGCCTTGTATACAACGTATTCTTCCTTAATAATAGCTTCGGCAGCTTTGTAGCAATCCTCGTAGGAAACCTTGCTTTCCTCGGTTGCCTCAAACTTCTTGGCGTAGCTTTCAACAAGGGGCTTAAGGGATTTATCTGCACCGTCCTTAGGTGCATCGGGGTTGGTTTCCCACATTTTTACGTAGTTTGCAAAGGCATCGTCACCGCTTAAACCCTTTGCCTGAGCGTCTACCTTACCAACGGCAACGCTTACAAAGCCGTAGTAGGATACGCCGTTGTTCAAATAATCCTGTATCTCAACGGATACGGTAGAAACGTCGTTTTTGTTAACCTCGGGTGCGTAATTGTATGAACAGCCCGCAAAAATAACGGTTAAGGAAAGTATCAATAATATAGCAACACTCTTTTTAAACATGGCAAAAACCTCCATACTAATAACTAACCAACAGAATAACATATATATAATAACAAAAAGTAAACAAAAAATGTATGGTTTGTTAATTCGTTTCGTCAAAGCGTGCAAAATGTTGGTGCTTGTTTTGTGTAATTTGTCAAAAATACTTAAGCCCCTTGACTATAGAGGGGTTTTAGTTTATACTGTTAGAGAATGGGCGTATACCACGCCAAATAATATTCAGGAGACAGAGATTATGACAAGAATAAGAAGAAGCCTTTGCCTGATTCTTGCCTTAGTGCTTGCTATAAACGTAGCGGCAGTTGGCGGTTCCTTCAGCTTCGGCTCTGCCGCAGAAAGCCTGGCGCTGGTTGCGGGCAGCACCATGACTATTAAGGATAACCTGCTTGCCGATATCGTTGCCGGCACCAACGTAGCTACCGTTGCAGGTAACTTTACGGGCGACGTTACCGTATATAACAGAAGCGGTGCCGCCGTTGCGGATACCGAGATCGTTTGCTCCGGCTATACCGTAAGCAACGGTTCTGAAAGCCTTACGGTGGTTATCAGCGGCGACGCAAACTTTGACGGCGCCATAAGCACCACCGACGTTGTTATTGCCGAAAACTACCTTTTAAAGGGCAACGTTAGCGAGCAGCTTGTTTTAACCTGCCTTGATATAAACGGCGATAAAATCGTTTCCGCAGCAGACCTTATCCCCGTTGAAGCCCACGTAAACGGCACCGGCAACCTGTTTAAGGGCGTTTACGGCAAGGCTTACGTCCTTACCGAGGCTACCCCCAAGTATTCCACCTCTGCCGACGCTGTCAACAAAGCCAACTCCACCGGCACCGCCGCTGCAGGTACCTACTACGTTTATAAGGAATACCCCCATGGCCTTAACGGTATGTATAATCTTACTACCGACGCTACCGGCGCAACCATAGGCTTTTGGATCAATCCCACCGCAACCGAGGAAGAGCCTGTAACCGGCACCCCCTACGAAGTGCTTGTTACCATAAACACCTACTCCTCCTCTACCGACGCGGCAGAGCAGGAAAATGCCACCGGCACCCTGGAACCCGGTACATATTATATTTATAACAAGTATCCCAACGGCGTTAACGGTATGTATAACCTTACTACCGACCCCACCGGCGCAGCCGTAGGCTATTGGATCAATCCCGAAGAAAACGTTACCGCAGCTACCTACGTTTTGGATAAGGCTGTTCCCAAGTACGCTAACGCTGTCAACGCACTTAATAAGACCAACTCCACCGGCACTGCCGAAGCAGGTACTTACTACATCTATAACGGCTACCCCAACGGCTACCAGGGTATGTATTGCCTTTCCACCGACCCCACCGGTAACACCGCAAGCTTTTGGATAAATCCCGAAAACGAAGGCTCTGCCACCGTTGGCACCTACGAGCTTACCACAAGCGTTCCCAAGTATGCTTCTTCTACCGATGCGGCTAACAAGCAGAACTCCACCGGCACCGCCGCAGCAGGTACTTACTATATCTACAGCGGTTACCCCAACGGTCTTAACGGTATGTATAACCTTACCACCGATCCCACCGGCGCCACCGCAGGTTTTTGGATCAATCCCGATACCCAAGGCTCTACCACCGTTGGCACCTACGTGCTTACCGCCAGCGTTCCCAAGTATGCTTCTTCTACCGATGCGGCTAACAAGCAAAACTCCACCGGCACCGCCGCCGCAGGTACTTACTATATTTACAGCGGTTACCCCAACGGCCTTAACGGTATGTATAACCTTACCACCGATTCCACGGGTGCTACCGCAGGCTTCTGGATCAACCCCAAAGAGATTCCCACCGAGCTTGTAGGCGCTGACGGCAAGATAAACCTTGTTCGCAACGTAAACAAATATTCAAGCTCTGTAAATGCAGCCAACCAGACCAATATTACAGGCACCGTGGATAAGGATACCGCCTACTACGTATACAAAGGCTATCCCAACGGCTATAACGGTATGTATAACATTACCACCGACCCCACCGGCGCCACCGCAGGCTTCTGGATCAACCCCAAGGAAAACACCTCCGGCAAGCTTAATTACATGACCATGAAGGGCATTTGGATATCTCAGTACGAGATTAACTCCATGATCATCTCCGGCAGTAACCAGGTTAGCGAAAGCACCTTTACTACCAGAGTTAAAAACGCATTTACCGCCGCTAAAAACTCCGGCTTTAACACCGTTATCGTTCAGGTTCGTCCCAACGGCGACAGCTTCTATCCCTCCTCTACTTATCCTCTTTCCAAGTACGTTGTAGGCTCCTACGGGCTTGCCACCAAGTACGACCCCTTAAAGATAATGGTAGAGCAGGCGCAGGAGCTTGCATTGTCCTTCCACGCTTGGGTTAACCCCATGCGCCTTATGACCACTACCGAGATCAAGTCCGTTGGTTCCTCTTACCTCATTAAGCAGTGGTACAACGATTCTACCAAGAACGGCACCTACATCGTTGCAGTTGACGGCAACTACTACCTCAACCCCGCTTACGCAGACGTTCGCAACCTTATTGTTGACGGCGTTGAAGAAATCTGCAACAACTACGACGTTGACGGTATCCACTTTGACGACTATTTCTATCCCACCACGGCTTCTTCCTTCGACGCTGCCGCATTTGCCTCCAGCGGTCAAACCAACATCGGTACCTTCCGCAGGGCTTGCACCAACGCCATGATAAGAAGCACCTACAGCGCAATCAAGGCTATCGATAGCGAGATAGTGTTTGGTATCGCTCCCGCAGGCAGCATCAGCCTTAACACCTACACCCTTTACGCAGACATTAATACCTGGTGTAACAACACGGGCTATATTGATTATGTAGCACCTCAGATTTACTGGGGCTTCGAGCATACCCAAAGTCCTTACGAAGAAATTTTGGCAGAATGGGTTACCCTTGTAAGCAGAAAGAACATTGTTGACCTTATAATCGGTCTTGACCTTTCCATGGCTTACGGCGAAACCGACAGCTATGACGGCACCGAGTGGGATAACCACAGCGACGTTATTGCAAGACAGATAACCGTTGCATCCACCAAGGTAAACTTTGCAGGTATTATGATGTTTAGTATGCGCTATTATTACAATCCTCAGTCCGGCGCATACGTAGGCAACCTTACTGCCGAAAGAAATAACTACGAACCCGTATTAAAGGGCCTTTACGTAACAGAAGACTAAATAAACATTAAGAAAAACGGCGAATATCGCCGTTTTTCTTGAATAGAACAGAAAGGATAAATAATATGTATACAAGTATACCCAAGCTGGGGTTTGGCATGATGCGCCTGCCCATGAACGGCAAAGAGGTTGATATAGAGCAGACCAAGCTTATGGTAGACCGCTTTTTAGATGGGGGCTTTACCTATTTTGATACTGCAAGAGGGTATATCGACGGGCTTTCCGAGCGTGCCGTTAAAACCGCCCTTACCGACCGCTACCCCAGAGATGCGTACCTGCTGGCAGATAAATACTCCTGGTGGTGCGTTAAGGATGGCGACAGCCGCGGATTTTTTGATTCTCAGCTTCAGCGCACGGGGGTAGAGTATTTCGATTTTTACCTTATCCACGCCCTTGATAAAAAAAGCTACGAAAAGTATAACGAGCTTGGCGCCTGGGATTTTTGCGCCCGGATGAAAAAAGCGGGTCTTGTTAAAAATTTCGGCTTTTCCTTCCACGATGATGCCGAGTTTTTG
>JAZUNS010000009.1:0-13760 GCA_045604285.1 Eubacteriales bacterium | reverse complement strand
TCTGAGCTGTAAAAACTTTGTTTTTACAGCTTTTATTTGTCTATAGCCAACACTACCGTCATTACAGCCAGCATCAAAACGCTGGAGTTGAAGCCCGTAATCAGCGCTAGGGCAAGCCCTGCCCCACACAAAAACATTACGGCTATTGCGTTTACCGCCCTTTGCGCCCCGTATGCCACATCTTCATCGCAGCTAAGGCAAAGCATACATCTCAACACTTCCCCGCCATCCAAGGTTTTTGCAGGAATTATGTTAACCAAGCCGTAGCACAAGCAGGCAAAGAAAAACAGCTTGCCGTATATTCCAAAAGCCGATATAAGCCCCAAGGGTGCAAAAATAAAGTTTGCCGCTATGCCGCCCAGGGCTATTACCAGCTCCTTGGAATAGGCGTTCATCCCGCCGTAATACATTCTTCCGCCCCACAGCTCCACGTCCAGCCGTTCCACCCCTACACCGCATAGACAAGCGGCGGCTACGTGGCCGCACTCGGGCAGTATTGCGGCAAGCAATATTACTGCCGTTGCCCCCACGCCGTTAAGCAAAAACAAAAACATTAAGCCTACGGGCACAAGCAGATTTATTCTTATGCCTCTTTTTTTGTATTCTAAGTACATACAGCTATCTTAGCAGATCGGCAAAGCTGCGGTTTGGTGCAGCATACGCATTGCCGCCAAACACCTGCGCTGCACCGTCCTGCCCGCCGTTGTTTAACAAAAATATTCCCAGCATCACAATAAGCGCCAAGGAAAAAAGCCAGAACGCTCCTGCCCTGCCTTTGATTTCAGTTTGTTTTTTCATAAAAACACCTCCGTAACATAAAAATATTTGCTTCCCTCTCCGAATATGACATTTTTTATGCCGCAGATGCAATATAATTCTGTGCGAAGGAGGCGACGGCGGTTGGAGGAAACTGTTATATACGCCGATGTTCTGTTTATTATCAATTTTATCACCGATGGGCTTTGTCTTGCAATGACCGCCCTGCTGTTGGGCAGGGCTTTTTCTCCGCTGCGATTTGTAGGCGGATGCCTTTTGGGTGGGCTGTACTCCTTGGCGGCTCTTCCAATAGGCAACCTTCACCCCATGGCGGCGTTGGTATTTCACTGTGCCGCCGGGCTGGTTATTTGCTTTGTGGCTTTGCCCTGCAGGTCTTTTAAAGCCGTCGTTGCCTCTGCACTTTGTTTTTTTGCCACCTGCGCCCTGCTGGGCGGTACGCTGTGGGCAGTATATACCCTTTGCGGCGCTTTTGCCGTTTATAACGGCTACTTTTATGCCGAGCTTTCACCCGCTGCACTTTTGGCGTCTGCCGCCGTTGCGGGGGTGCTTTTGTGCTTTTGCATAGTTAAAGCCAAGGGCAGGGCGAGGGCAAGGCACGGAGACGTAAAGCTGTTGTTTCGCAACAAGGGCTGCAGCTTGTTTTGCCTTGCAGACAGCGGAAATCTTTTGTGCTGTCCCTTTACGGGGCTGCCCGTTGTAATAGCGGGTGCCGACGCTTTGGAAGTCTTGTTTGGCAAGGAGGAGCTGGCAACGCTTAAAGAGCTGCCTGCAGGTGAAGGTATACGTCCGATTCCCGTAAGGGGGATAGGCGGCAGCGTTATTTTGCCTTCCTTTGTGCCGGAAAAGGCAGAGGTGCGGCTTTTTGGCAAGCGAGAGTTTAAAGAGGTGCGACTGTGCGTTGCCATAGATTTTGCCGGTAAATCCTTTGGCGGATGTGACGGAATTGCGCCCATTAATATTTTTTGAGAGGTAGAAAGCATGAACAGCAAAAAGCTTGTTGCTTCGTTTTTACGGCTTTTAGCCAAGTTGTTTTATAAATCCAACGATATTTATTACATAAACGGTCCCCATACTCTGCCGCCGCCCCTGACGAAGGAAGAAGAGGCAGAGCTTACAGCCTTGGCGGAAAACGATGCCGAGGCCCGCAACAAGCTTATTGAGCATAACCTGCGGCTGGTGGTATATATAGCAAAAAAATTTGAAAGCCAGTCTGCGGGGATAGAGGATCTTATCTCCATAGGCACCATAGGACTTATGAAAGCGGTTAACACCTTTAGGGCCGATAAACAGATAAAGCTTGCCACTTACGCTTCACGCTGTATTGAAAACGAAATTCTTATGTATATGCGAAAGGTGGGCGGTAAGTCGGAGCTGTCCCTTGACGAGCCACTAAACACCGATTGGGACGGAAACGAGCTGCTGTTATCCGACGTGTTGGGGACGGAAAACGACTTTGTATACAGCGCCATTGAAAGCGGCGAGGACAAAAAGATAATACACAAGGCAATAAGCAAGCTTTCCCCAAGGGACAGGCTGATTATAGAAAAACGGTTTGGTTTTGGGGAGGGCAACGGAAAGGAGCTTACGCAAAAGGAGGTAGCCGACCTGCTGGGGATTTCGCAATCCTATATATCCAGGCTTGAAAAGCGGATTATAGAGAGGCTTAAGGACGAGCTTTTTAAAATGGGCATGGGCGGATAAATTAAAAACTTGACAACTCTTTCGGCAGATGATATAATTTTTACGTGGAATGCTTCGTATATAAGTAATACTGAGGAAGGAGGTGCAACGGGTTATTTTACGGCTATTTGGCAAAGGCAGTGACGGGCCTAAGCAGCTTGCAGCGCCCATAAAAACGGGCAAGGCAGGGTTACCGTCGGCGGCTGTCTTTGTGGATTACGAACATTGGTACATATCTTTAAACAACAACTACGGTATACGCCCCAACATAAAGGCATGGTTTGAGGATTTGCAAAGCAGGGTAAACGTAAAAGAGGTTATGTTTTTTGCTGATTTTTCTCACAAGAACCTGGCAGACGAGATAGGGCGGATAAGACCGTACACCAACAAAATTATTGATACACGCTCCCCTAACGGAACAAAAAAAGATTTTACTGACTTTATTATACTTGATAACATTTATCAAAAGGCACTGCTTGCAGACGATATAGAAGCATTCATTCTTTTTTCCGGTGACGGACATTTCAGCTCTGTTACAGCATTTTTAAAAAACATTTACGGTAAAGAGGTTGGCGTTTACGCCATTAAGGGCTGTTTTTCCAAGCAGCTTATGGAAACATCAACGTGGACGGTTTCCCTACCCAACGAGGCTGACGTTTACGGCTTGTATTACCGAAAAATTTTTGAACACCTTAAAGCTGAGCAAAACAAAAATTCTAAAAAACTGCCCACTTTTGTAAAAGTGGCAGATGCAGTTGCCAAGGATAAACGGTTGGAGCGTAAAAAAATTATTAATGCTTTGGATAAGCTTATTGCGGAAGGCGTAATAAGCAAGCGTAATCTTGGCGGCAGGGGTTATGCCGAAAAGGACGCTTTGTTTGTGGATTGGGATTTGGCTGAAAGTAAAGGTTTTTATAGCGCTGACGTGTAATTTTTTTGGGTTTTATTCCTTTTTTTTGATAAACGCTATTGCTTTTACTGTTTTTTGTGGTATAATATTATCAATGATGATAGCATAGTTTATAAAGTGAGCATTTTAAAATGCTCACTTTTTTCACGTGCTTTATTTTTTGGAGTGATTTGTATGGCTAAAAACATAGCAAAAGACGTGGAAAACCTTATAAAATCTACGGTTGAAGCTTTGGGCATTACCCTTTGGAACGTGGAGCTGGTTAAGGAAGGGTCGGGCTTGAATCTACTGGTAACGATTGATAAGCCCGAAGGCATTACCATTAACGATTGCTCTGAGGTTACCAAGGCGATAGACCCCATGCTTGACGAGGCTGACCCCATTCCCTCCTCCTACTGTTTGGAGGTTTCCAGCGTTGGGGCTGAGCGTGCCTTAAGAAGGGCTGAGCATTACGACTATGCGGTTAATACCGCCTTGCCCGTTACCGTTAAGCTTTTTGCGCCCGTTGACGGTGTTAAAGAGTTTGCAGCGGTTATGACTGCCTGGGATGACGAGGGCTACAGCTTTGCAAAGGACGGCGGCGCCCTGGTGTTGCCTAAAAAATCCGTAGCCAGACTTTGCATCTACCACGAAATATAGTAAAACAGCGGACTTGATGCCGCAAGAATATATGTGAGGAAAACACAAATGAACAAAGAATTTTTTGAAGCTTTGGATTTACTTGAAAAGGAAAAAGGTATATCTGCCGCTTATATGATGGAAAAAGTTGAGGCTGCCTTGGTATCTGCCTACAGAAGAGACAGCGGCGGGCAGGAAAACGTAAGGGTAAAGCTTGACCCCGTAAAAAAAGAGGTTCGCCTTTATCGCAGACTTGACGTTGTTGAAACCGTTGAGGATGCAGAAACCCAGATATCTCTTGAGGATGCAATGCAAAAGTCCAAGAGATACAAGGTTGGCGACGTTTATGAAATTGAAATAAAGCCCAAGAACTTTGGCAGAATTTCTGCACAGACGGGCAAGCAGGTTATTATACAGGGCATTCGTGAAGCTGAAAGAGGAATGATGATTAAGGAATACGACGAAAAGAAGGAAGAGATCGTTTCCGCCATCGTTACCCGTGTTGACCCCACCACCGGCAACGCCACCCTTGAGATAGGCAAAAACGAGATGGCGCTTTACAAGCACGAGCAGATAGCTGAAGAAAACCTGCAGGTTGGCGACAGAATTAAGGTATTTATTACCGAAATTCGCAGAGAGACGAGAGGGCCTTCCATCGTTCTTTCCAGAGTACATCCCGGTCTTGTTACCCGTTTGTTTGAGCTGGAGGTTCCCGAAGTTAAGGACGGCACCGTTATTATTAACGCCGTTGCAAGAGAAGCAGGCAGCAGAACCAAGATTGCTGTAAGCTCTACCAACCCTGAGGTTGACCCTATAGGCTCCTGCATAGGCCCCAAGGGTGCAAGAAAGAACGCTATATCCGCAGAGCTTGTAGGCGAAAAGATAGACATTATAAAGTACAGCGAGGATCCTGCCGAATTTATTTCTGCAGCCCTTGCACCCGCAACCGTACTTTCGGTTATCAAAACGTCTGAAAGCGATAACTCTTACAGAGTTTTGGTTAACGATGACCAGCTTTCCCTTGCCATAGGCAGGAAGGGTCAGAATGCAAGACTTGCCGCAAAGCTTACCGGCTGCAAGATAGATATAAAGAGCAGCCGTACCCTTGAAGGGGATGAAGCCGAAGGACAAGACACGGCGGAGGATACCGAAGCTTAAAACCGATTACTGACCGCCGATAGTGGGTGGACGTTTAAGGATGGTGTAAAACCAATGACAGAAAAACAAAAGCACATACCTTTGCGAAAATGCGTAGGATGCCAGGAAATGTTTCCCAAGGAGATGCTTATAAGGGTTGTAAAAAACACCGAGGGGATACAGATTGACACAAGCGGCAAGCTGGCAGGCAGGGGCGCTTACGTTTGCAAAAACGCCGATTGCCTTAAGGGTGTACGCAAAAGCAAAAGGTTGGACAAGATTTTTCATACACAGATACCCACGGATATATACTTAAAGCTGGAAGAGCTTTCATCTAATATGGAGGTGCGATGATATATGGCAACAATGGAAAAATATAAGATAAACACCTTAGCAAAGGAACTTAACGTAAAGAATAAAGATTTAGTACAGCTTTTGAGCGACCACGGTATGCCCAGAAGAAGCTCTATGTCCGTTTTGGAGGGCGAAGAGCTTAGTATAATATTTGAATACGTAACACAGAATAATCAGGTAGACCTTACTGCCTTTTTCAAGCATTATGATGACAAAAAGGCGGCACAGAAGGCCGAAGAAGAGGCTAAGAAGGCTGCAGAAGAAGCAAAGGCTATGGCAGAGGCGGAAAAAGCAGGCGTAGTTGTTAAGCCCAAGGAGCCTGCAAAGAAGGGCGCCGCCCCCGTTAAAAAGAAGGATAAAACCCAGGTTCGCCACGTTGACACGAGAGGCGGCGTTGCGGTTGACCTTTCTAAGTATGACGATAAGCTTGAAAAGTATGACACAAGATCTGACAAGGAAAGCAAGAACGTTCAGCGCATAAAGAAAAAGACCCCCCACGGCAAGGTTGACGGCAAGGGCGGTTTCCCCAAGAACGAGCCTAAGAAGGCTCCCTTTAAGCCCAAGCCCGTTAAGCTTAGCATAACCGTTCCCGATGAAATAACCGTTTCTGAGCTTGCTTCCCGCATGAAGACTGCGGTTGGCGAGGTTATCAAGCGCCTTATGAAGATGGGCGTTATGGCAACCGTTAACGAAAGCATTGACTTTGATACGGCTTACCTCCTCTGCGACGAGATGGGCATTGACGTTACAAAGGAAGTAGTTGTAACCATAGAAGAAAGACTGTTTGACGAAAGCGTTGATACCGAAGACCAGCTTGTTCACAGAGCGCCCGTAGTTGTAGTTATGGGTCACGTTGACCACGGTAAGACCTCGTTGCTGGACGCTATACGTAACACCAACGTTACCTCCGGCGAGGCAGGCGGTATTACCCAGCATATCGGTGCTTACAGCGTTTCTATAAACGGTGAGGATATCACCTTCCTTGATACTCCCGGTCACGCCGCTTTCACCGCTATGCGTGCAAGAGGCGCCAATATAACGGATATTGCAGTACTTGTAGTTGCCGCTGATGACGGCATTATGCCTCAGACCGTTGAGGCTATAAACCACGCTAAGGCTGCGGGGGTTTCTATCGTTGTTGCAATTAACAAGATGGATAAGCCCACCGCTAACCCCGATAACGTTAAAAACGCTTTGGTTCAGTACGAGCTGGTACCCGAAGAATGGGGCGGTGACGTTATTTGCGTACCCGTTTCTGCCGTTAAGCATACGGGTATTGAGGACCTTTTGGAGATGATTTTGCTTAACGCAGAGGTTATGGACCTTAAGGCCAACCCCAACAGAGCCGCAAAGGGCGTTGTTATTGAAGCACGCCTTGACAAGGGCAGAGGTACCGTTGCCTCTGTTTTGGTACAGAACGGCACCCTTAGACACGGTGATGTTGTAATTGCAGGCACTTCTGTCGGTCGTGTAAGAGTTATGCTTAACGACAAGGGTCAGCGTATTACCGAAGCAGGCCCCTCCTGCCCCGTTGAGATCACCGGTCTTTCCGAGGTTCCCGATGCAGGCGACGTCTTCTACGCAGTTAAGGACGAGAAGATGGCGAGAGAGCTGGTTGAAAAGCGCAAGCAGGAAAAGAAGGATGCTGAGTTCAGCCGCGCCGCAAAGGTTAATTTGGACGATTTGTTCAGCCAGATCAATGACGGCGTTAAAGAGCTTAACCTTATAGTAAAAGCAGACGTTCAGGGCTCTGCCGAAGCAGTTAAAGCCAGCCTTGAGAAGCTTTCTAATGAGGAAGTTAAGGTTAAGGTTATACACACCGGTGTAGGCGGTATAAGCGATAACGACGTTATGCTGGCAGATGCCTCTAACGCTATTATCATCGGCTTTAATATCAGACCCGACAAGTCTGCCCTATCCTCTGCCGAAGAAAAGAACGTTGATATACGCACCTACCGTATTATTTACGAATGCCTTGAAGAAATTGAGGCTGCTATGAAGGGTATGCTTGCGCCCAAGTTTAAGGAAGTTATTTTGGGCAGAGCTGAGGTTAGACAGACTATTCACGTACCCAACGTTGGTACTATTGCAGGTTCTTACGTTCAGGACGGTAAGATTACCAGAAACGCATTTATAAGAGTTGTAAGAGACAGCGTCGTTATATTTGAAGACAAGATATCTTCCCTTAAGAGATTTAAGGACGACGTAAGAGAGGTTGCACAATCCTTTGAATGCGGTATTGGACTTGAAAAGTTTAACGACATTAAGGTTGGCGACGTTCTTGAAGCCTTTATTATGGAGGAAGTTAAAGCTTAATGGCACACAGGATTGACAGAATAAACGAAAGCGTTGCAAGGGAGCTTACAGATATCCTGCGCAACGTTAAGGACCCCCGTGTTGCAGGTGCTTTTATAAGTATTACAGGTGTAGACGTTTCGGCGGATCTTTCCTTTGCAAAGATTTTTTACAGCGTGCTGGGGCCCAGCGACCCCAAGCTTGCCAAAGGGCTTGTTTCGGCAAGCGGATATATAAGAGGCGAGCTTGCCGCAAGGCTTAATTTAAGGGTTACGCCCAAGCTTACGTTTATAAAGGATGATACCGCTGAGCGAGCAATGAAGATTTCGGGAATACTTAAGAATATTGAGTATTCCACTCCCTTGGAGGACGACGATGAATAACGTTAGTTATAAAGAGGCTGCTGCGCTCCTTTGCGAGCGTAACGGCTTCGTCGTTTTTACCCACGGAAACCCCGACGGTGATACTATTGGGTCTGCAGCGGCGCTGGTGCGCTGTTTGCGTGCCATGGGTAAAAATGCGGTAGCTGTATGCGCCGACCCTATTCCCAGAAAGCTTAAGCCCCTTGACAGGGACGGTGTTTTTGCAGACAAGCTTCCCGACGTGATTGAAACCGCCGTATCGGTAGACGTTGCGTCGGCGGCTATGCTGGGCGGTTTAGAAGAGGCTTGTAAAAGCATAAGCTTTGAGTTGGCGATCGACCACCACAAGGTAAGCACCCTGCCCTGCCGTAACAGGCTGTTAAAGGAAACTTATATTGCCAACGGCGAAATTATATACGAGCTTATGCCTTATTTGGGCGTAGAGCTTAACAAGGACATAGCCGAGGCGCTGTATACGGCAATATGCTCTGACAGCGGCGGCTTTAGGTATTCCGATACCCGTGCCGAAACCTATGAGTGTGCGGCAAAGCTTATTAGAACGGGCATTGATTTTGCCGAAATAAACAGACGGCTGTTTGAGCAGAAGCCACCTTCACAAATCGCCTTGGAAAAGGAAGCCTACAAAGCCCTTAAGCTGTACTATGACGGCAGGCTTGCGGTAGTTGCCATTGAGAAGGACGTTGCAGCCGAGATCGGTGCGGTAGAGACGGATTTTGAAGGCGTTAATCAGCTGCCCCGCCAGATACTTGGCGTTGAGGTTTCGGCTGTAATACGCAGTAAAGGTGAAGGCACAAAGGTTTCTTTGCGTTCTAACGAATATTTTGACGTGGCTGAGCTTGCCAAAACCTACGGTGGCGGCGGGCATATCCATGCGGCGGGCTACAGATTTGAAGGAACCGTTGCCGAAGCAGCCGAGGCATTAGTTAAAAAATTGGACGGTATGTTGTAATATATGGACGTAAGCGGGATTCTTATTGTAAACAAGCCTTCGGGCGTTAGCAGCCACAAAATAGTTAATATAGTAAGGCGCATTTACGGAATTAAGACCGTGGGACACGCAGGCACCCTTGACCCTATGGCAACGGGCGTTTTACCGGTGCTTATAGGGCGGGCGGTAAAGGCTTGTGAGTATATGCAGGACCATGATAAAAGCTACGTTGCAGGTATAACCTTGGGTATTACTACGGACAGCGGCGACACCACCGGCACCGTACTTTCTACCCACGAGGGAGATTTGCCCGACTTTGAAAGCTTTAAGGCTGCAGCAGAAGGCTTTGTTGGTGAGCATATGCAGGTGCCGCCTATGTACTCTGCCCTTAAGGTGGGCGGCGTAAAGCTGGTTGATCTGGCAAGGAAGGGTATAGAGGTTGAGCGCAAAGCGAGAAGCATTACCGTATATTCCCTATCCGCCTACGAGGACGGCGGCGTTTTTACCGTTGACGTGGATTGCTCTAAGGGTACATATATACGCACGCTTTGCGAGGATATAGGCAAGCAGCTTGGCTGCGGAGCTTGTATGTGCGCTTTGAAGCGTACCCGTGTGGGTGACTACCGCATTGAGGACGCCTTTACCACCGAGCAGCTTGAGACTATGAGTGAGGAAGAGCTTAAAGCCGCACTTATCCCTGTGGATACGGTGTTCAGCCAATACCCCTCTGTTTTCATGCCCGAGTTTTATGCCAAGCTGTTTAAAAACGGATGTGAGATATATTGCAAAAAGCTGCGCCCCAAGGATATTGTACTTAACGAAGAGGGCATTCTGCTGAGAGTTTACGATAAAAACGGTTTTATTGCCTTTGCGGAAACTGCTTCCTTTGAAAAAGGGCTTGCCATAAGGGCAAAAAAAATGTTTTTTAATTGAAAGTGCTTCCCCATTGGCATAAAAAGCCCTGGGGATTTTCATTTTACCTTAACATTTTGCTGATATATTTATTAAAAAAGGCAAAGGGGTGCTGTTTATGAGAATTCTTGTTGCGGACGATGAAAAGGATTTAAATGCGGTTGTGTCACGCAGGTTGACCTTGGAAAAGTTTTCGGTTGACAGTTGCTATGACGGCGAAGAAGCCGTGGACTATTTGTCGGTAACGGAATACGACGCAATAATTTTGGATATTATGATGCCCAAATTATCCGGGCTTAAGGTATTGCAATGGTTGCGACTTAACAGAAATACAACGCCCGTTTTGTTGCTGACAGCCAAGGATGCGATAAACGACCGTGTTGAGGGGCTTAACGCAGGGGCTGACGACTATTTGGTAAAGCCCTTTTCCTTAGAAGAGCTTATTGCAAGGATACACGCGATAACGAGAAGACAAAGCGGAAACACCACCAACGTTTTGTCTGCCGGCGACCTTAGCATTGACCTTAACACCCACAGCGTTACCCGTGGCGGAAGAGAGATTTCGCTTTCCTCAAAAGAATTTGCCATACTTGAATACCTTGTTAAGAACAAGGGGCACGTACTTTCCAGGGAGAAAATTGAGGAGCATATTTGGAACTACGATTACGAAGGCGGAAGCAACGTTATAGACGTTTATATAAGCTATTTGCGCAAAAAAATTGACGGGGATTATGAGCCTAAGCTTATAAAAACAGTACGCGGAGTTGGATATATTATTAAGGACTGAGCATTATGAAGCGCTTAAGCATAAAACTTAAAATTACGTTATATATTGCGTTTATTATGTGCCTTTTTGCCGTGGCGCTTATGATGTTTACCGTGGGCTTAGCACGTACGGCGTCGGAAAACCAGCTTAAGGAAACCCTGCGCAACGAGGTAACCGAGCTGTACAACTCCTACGGTTTTCGTGAGCAGGAAAAGCCTGACGGGATGCAAAAAGAGCCGCCTGCAAACGATACAATGGGTAACAGACCGCCCGAAGCAGAAAAAGAGCCTAAAAAGCCGGAGATAATTTTTCCCGATAATCCTCAATACGAGCACAACGGCGTTGCCATGTACGTTTATATAGATATCGAAAGCGACTATGCGGGCTATACCGCAGGTGCATTACCGGAAGGGATAAGCTTTAGCACGGAGCTGGAAACCAACAAAGTCCATAAAATAAGCGGTCATTACGTTTATTGCTGTTTTCTTGACGGACCCGGCATGGGCAAAAGCGGCATTTGGGTTTGCGGTGCCATAAGCACGGAAAACACCAGCACAGCTGCTTACAATACGACACGAACTGCATTGGTGCAGATTCCGTTTATAATAATTATTGCAACACTTTTGGGCTATTTTGTAACCAAGCGCACCTTTAAACCCATTGCAAAAATAACCAAGGCGGCATCGGATATTGCCAAGGGCGAGGACCTTTCCCAAAGGCTGAATATGGGGCCGGGCAAGGATGAAATAAGCACCCTTGCTTGCACCTTTGACGAAATGCTTGATACGATAGAGAGCAATTTTGAAAAGGAAAAGCAGTTTACTGCAGATGCATCCCACGAGCTAAGGACGCCCGTTGCGGTGATAATGGCTCAAAGCGAGCTTGCCCTTGACCCTAAAGCCACCAAGGAAGATAGGGTTGAATCCTTGCAAAGTATAAACAGGCAAAGCAAAAAGATGAACAAGCTGCTATCCGAGCTGCTTAGTCTTGCCAGAGCTGATAACAAAACCGAGATTTTAGAGCGTGAAAGCTTTGACCTTTGCGAGCTTACCGAAATGGTAATTATGCAGCTTGAGCTTGACGCAGAGGACAAAAACATCAAGCTGTGCCTTGAAAACACACAGCCCATAACGGTGGTTGCCGATCACTCACAAATCATGCGGGTGCTTATTAACCTTATAAGCAACGCAATTAAATACGGCAAAGAGAACGGTAACGTTACCGTTAGCATTACAGACGAGGGTAACGGGCACGCTTTGTGCCGCATTAAGGATGACGGCATTGGTATTGCCGAAGAAGACCTTAAAAAAATATGGAATCGCTTTTACCGTGGTGACAGCGCAAGAACCCATGATGCAAACGGAAGCATGGGGTTGGGGCTTTCGATGGTTAAAAGCATTGTTGAAGCCCACGGCGGTACGGTAAGCGCAGAAAGCACTCTTGGGGTTGGTTCTGTTTTCAGTTTTAGAATATAGTCAAGATGCTGTAAAAAACAAAGTTTTTTACAGCATCTTTTATTTTTTTGCCTTTGCTTTGATGCTTTTCGACAGAGGCAAAGTGGTAAAATTGTCAAAACAAACAAAGTTAGGAGGTACTAAAATGAGTATTGCCGAGAAGCTGGGGTTTAAGAAAAGCAATCTTCCGTCCCTAAGCTATATTCCGATAAATAAGCTTACGGTAAATCCTTTGCAGCCAAGAAAAAGGTTTTTGGCCGAGGACTTAAAAAGCCTTGCCCACAGCATTAAGGAAAACGGAGTTTTGCAGCCCCTTTGCGTGCGGATGAGAGAGGACGTGCCTTGCGTTTCCATAAACGGGCAGGTTATAAAAGCAGAGGCTATTTACGAAATAATCGCCGGGGAACGGCGATGGCGTGCAGCACAGCTTGCCGCCCTTGAAAAGGTGCCTTGCATTATTATGAATGCAACGGCGGGCGACAGCGCAAAAATTGCACTTGCCGAAAATTTTTACCGCAAAGACCTTAATTTTTTTGAGCAAGCCGCCGCCATGCAAAACATTATGATAGTTTGCGGCCTTAACCAGGGGGAGCTTGCGGAAAGCCTTGGGCTTAGCCAGCCCACGGTTGCCAACAAGCTAAGGCTTTTGCGGTTTGAAGAGGAAGAGCGACGGATAATTATTGACTGTGATTTTCCCGAAAGGCTGTGCCGACAGTTTTTGCGTATTGAAAACAGTGATGCACGCCTTAAGCTTTTAAAAAGCGCCGAAGCCCACAGCCTTACGCCTGAGGAGTGCATAAAGCGCATAGACGGTTATCTTAAGGGCGGAGAGGAGCTGTCCAAAGCAAAAGGCGCCCACCGCAGAACGGTGAGCGCACTTAGTGATATTCGCTTTTTTATAAACAGCGTGGACAAGGCTATAGGTCTTGCCGCCGCCGCAGGCTTTGAAGTAGAGCGCAACGACAGCGATCTTGGAGATTTTTACGAGCTTCGACTGGTTATCCCCAAGGCAAGACGAAAATGCCAATAGCTATTTAAGCAACGCCTTTTCGTACTCGGCAGTGCAAAGATTGTGGAAGATGCGGCGGAAGCGGAAAAGACGGTCGGAGGAGCGGGTAAAGTGAACGCGGTTTGTAAGAAGAACCACGTAAAGACCGTTATCACCGTGAACGTAAATTGAAGTGCCGGTGTATCCGTTGTGACCGAAGGAGCCACCGGGGTACAAATCGCCCATAGCGCTGAGGGTGTTGGTGCGCTTAACTACAAAGCCAAGCCCCCTGCCCTCTCCTTCAATGCCCTGAGTAAGGTCGGTTTTTGCAAGATTCATAAGGGAAGGAGAAAGGAACACGCCGTTATCGGTAGCACCGTTGCGTGAGAGCATACGGGCAAATATTGCACAGTCCTCGGCGGTGGAAAAAATGCCCGCATTGGCACTTACGCCTTGCAGGAAGCAGGCGTTTTCGTCATGAACTATACCCTTTTTATAAGCGCCGAGTTTTTCGGCGTATTCGGTTACCGCTATATCGGTATAGCCCTTATCCAACGG
>JAZUNS010000008.1:0-21606 GCA_045604285.1 Eubacteriales bacterium | reverse complement strand
GTTCGTTTCGTCTGCACTCTTTCTCAGCACTCTGCCAAGCTGGTGACAGGGTTTGTCATCAGCTTGAAGGATAGCGGCATTAGCCACTATCCTTCTTTTATATAATTTTTAACCTCGTCAAGTTTTGCAAGCGCCGCTTGTTACGAGAGAACGAAGGCTGAAATATCTTTTGTCACCGCAAAAACGCAGGTTGTATCTTATTGCTCTGCCCGCCTGCCCCGATTTATAGTTGCAACCAAAGGTTGCGCCTGCGGATACGCCTATTGCGCCGTCAAAGCTTATTCCGTTTTCCAAAAGCACGTCGGTTACGCCTGCGGTAAACATTCCCCGAAGGCCGCCGCCCTCAAGCACCAGACCGGTTTTCAAAAGTCATCACCCCTTGTTTTGCTGTTTGCACCAGATTGCCATTACCAGCTTATGGGGCAACAGCTTTGTAAGCCCCACCTGCAGCCTTATTTGCAAGCCGCAAACGGATACGTCTTTTCCCTTCTTCATATCCCTAAATGCTCGGTCAATAACCTGCTTTGCCGTATAAAATTTGTTGTAATAGGTTATGGTATCGTCAACCACGGCACGGCTGAAAAACTCGGTTTTTACCCAGCCCGGGCATACAGCCATAACCTTTATTCCGCTGCCCTTAAGCTCTCGGTTTAAAGCACGGCTAAAGCTTAAAACGTAAGCCTTGCCTGCGCCGTAAACGCCGATATAAGGGACGGGCTGAAAGGCTGACAGTGACCCCAACTGATATATACAACTGCCCTTATCCATATAAGGCAGGGTGGCATAGGTCATGGCGGTAAGTGCCTTGCAATTAAGGTCGATCATATTAAGCTGTTGATCTATATCAAGCTCTGTAAAGGCACCGAATTTTCCGTAGCCGCTGGCATTTACCAGCACCTTTACGGTGGATTTGCTTTCGGCAAGAGCCGCCTTGTATTCCTCAACAGCGCCCTTTTCCGTCAAATCGAGGGCAAGTATTTTTGTGGGGATATCAAGCTTTTCCGCTACGGCTTCCAGCTTATCTTTTCTGCGAGCTATAAGCCATATCTCATCAAGCTTTTGAGTTTCTTTTATACGAAGGGCAAACTCCTTGCCCATGCCGGAGGAAGCCCCCGTTATAACTGCAATATTCACCAATACACCTCATTTTTGGACGTTTTGTATATTTTAATTCTATTTGGCGGGTTTGTCAAGACTATTGACTTTTGGCGGGTTGGGGGGTATAATTTGCATATAGATTATTAATAGGATGTGAAACGTATGAATTATTATCCCATGACCATTGGCAAGGTTGAAAGACAGTTGCCTATTTGTCCGGTTACTGACGATTTGTATATTGCGGCGTTTGTGGTTTTTGGCGACTATGAGCTTACCGTGGAATGTGCTGCCGAGTTGCTTAAGCTTGCGCCTGAGCACGACTATATTATTACCGCAGAAGCCAAGGGTATACCCATAATACACGAGATGGCAAGGCAGAACGGCGAAAAGAAATATATGCTTGCAAGAAAAGCGCCTAAGCTGTACATGACCGGCGTTTTTGAGGTGAACGTGCGCTCTATTACCACAGAGAAAGAGCAGAAGCTTTACCTTGACAAGGCTGATGCCGAGCTTATGAAGGGCAAGCGCATACTTATAGTTGACGACGTTATCTCTACCGGTGAGTCTTTGGCCGCCCTTGAAGAGCTTGTTAAGGCAGCCGGTGGCGTAATAGTGGGCAAAATGGCTGTGCTTGCAGAGGGTGACGCCCAGAGCCGTGATGACATTACCTATATTAAACCGCTGCCCGTATTTAATTCAGACGGTACTGTTAAGGCTTAACTTTAGTTATAAACTAAAAACGCAACCCAAAAGGGTTGCGTTTTTTGCTGCTTATTTATTGTTTATTATATGTTATAAACCACAAATTCGCAAATTACTGCTTCTGAGCTGCGTAGCATTCGCTGCAGTAAACAGGTCTGTCATCGGAAGGCTTAAAGGGAACCTTTGCTTCCTTACCACAGCTTGCGCAAGTGGTGGTGAAGTATTCTCTGGGGCCTCTTGCAGCGTTCTTCTTAGCATCGCGGCAAGCCTTGCAGCGCTGGGGTTCGTTCTTGAACTCACGTTCTGCATAGAACTGCTGTTCGCCTGCGGAGAAGATGAATTCTGCGCCGCATTCCTTACAAACTAAGGTCTTGTCTTCGTACATAATTTTTACCTCGCTTTGGTATAATGTGATTTTTGGGTCACCCCATATTTTATCAAACAAGCTTTTTAAGCTTGGATTTGATTCGCTGTATAGCGTTGTCAATGCTTTTCTCGTTTTTGTTTAGTCGTTTTGCTATTGACGCATAAGGGGTCTCTGCCAAATACATCTCAAAAACCTTTTGTTCATAAGGTGAAAGAACCGAGAAAACTTTTTCCTGTAACTGAGCGGTAGTTTCTAAATCTATTAAGCGAAGCTCGGGGGTGTCGCCGTCATAATCCTCATACAAGGTTGCAACGTCATCCACTGGGACCGCTTTGTTTTGCCTGCCGTACCGCCTAAGATATGAAAGAACGCTGTTCTTTACACAAGCAGATACATAGGTGGCAAAGCCTGACTTTTCAGAATCGTAACTACGAACGGCACGCAGAAGCCCTATAAGCGCTTCTTGCATAAGGTCCTCACGCTCGGACGCCTGAACGGACAAGGAAGAGACATAGCTGCTGAGAAAACCGTGATACCGGTTTGCAAGCACATCAAATGCGCTGCTGTCGCCATCCTTGGCGGAAGCAACCAAATCATTCTCTTCTATAACATTGACGCCGTACATCAATCAGACCAACCGTTTTTTCTATTAGAATAGTATATAAATGCTACTCTAAGCCCTATTATAACATCTTTTATGCAATTGTCAAGTTATTTTTAAAAATTTTCCGTTTGTGACAATACACTAAAATTTAAGATAATTTTCGGTTATTTTTTCCATATCGTCAAGCTTGGAAAAGGCATCCTTTGCCAATGCAAGCTGACAACGACCTCTTACAAGGTTATGCTCGGGATATTCTGTTTTAAAATACACGTCACCCTGCAAATAATCCGTTAAAAAGCGAACAGCTGTTTCTAATGTAATTAGTATTACGCCCCAAGGCATATTGAGTATTTCCGTATCGGTAAACTTGCCCAACATAGGTGGTAAGAAGCCCTCGGTCAACGCCTTAAAGCGCTCCAAATCCAGGGACACTTTGGATAGATCCTTCTCATCCTCTGCTGCGGTATTTGCCGCAAAACGTACTGCATCGCCAAAATCATGCATGGCAAAGCCGGGCATTACCGTATCAAGGTCGATCACTGCCAGCGGTTCGTCTGTTGCAAGATCCATCATTATGTTATTGCCTTTTGTATCATTGTGGGTAACTCTTAGGGGAATCTTCCCCTCCATGTGCAGCTTGTCAAAGCGGTCGGCGTGGCAAGCAACGCTGCGTATATACTCTGCTTCCTCTGAAATTTCCTTTGCTCTGCCGAAGCTATCCTTCTCATAAGCATCAAAAAAGGTTTCAAAACGCTTGGTAGTGTTGTGAAAATCGGGTATAGTCTCATACAGATCACCGCAAGGGTAATCGGAAAGCATAGCCAAAAACCTACCGAAGCCTACGCCGATAGCCTTAAGCTTTTTAAGGTCAAAGCTGTCGTATGTAGTAGCGTCGAACACGAAGGATAAAACCCGCCAGCATTGGCCCTCTGCCGTGTAGTAAAGACCTTTACCGTCATGCTCATACAACTTTAATACTGCCCTTTTAATGTCGCTAATACCGCATTTTTCCAGCTTATGTCTTAGATGTGCAGTAACACCCTTAACGTTTTTTACTATCAGCTCAGGATTTTTAAAGACAAAATCGTTAACTTTTTGAAATAAATAGGACTTAACCTTGCCGTCTTCGTCAAGATCGACTCTATAAGTTTCGTTAATATGCCCCCTCTTAAGGCGTGTTATTGAAAGAATATCACCCTTAAGATTGTATGCTTGACAGATTTCGTAGAATACTTTATTCATTACAGTACCCGCTTGTCTTAATATTTTTTGCCTTTGTTTTACAGTATATGCACCGTTAATCCTTATTGATAAGCTGAAGAACGTCCCCGCCCGACGGCGTAAGCGTACAAGTATCCTTAATGCACTTGCCCGTCAGCAACGAACGGTATTTTCCGTTAAGCTTTACTGTTACTTTATCGTCGGTGGCGTTTGTTATTACCACTATGCAATCTTGGTCACCGCCACGGCGAAAACCAAAAATGCCGTTTTTGCTTTTAATTATTTCAAAGTCGAAAGATGTAAACGCCTTGCTTGATTTTCTTATTTCCGTAAGCTTTTTGTACCAGCCGTAGATTTCCTCATCAATATTATGCCATGGGAACGGCCTACGATTAAAGGGGTCCTTGTATCCTTCCATGCCGGCTTCATCACCGTAATAAACGCAGGGGATGCCGGGAAGAGTCATTTGCAACAACGCCGCCAGCTTTAAACGCTTTTTTGCCTTGCGGCGTTCTGCCGCTTTCATTTTTTTAACGGCTTTTTCGGCATTTGTGCAATCCTCTGCCATATCACCGCCCAGCACCGTCAGGATACGCTCGGTATCGTGGGTGCCAAGCACGTTCATCATATACGCACTTTTATGGGGAGGATAATGACGGTACAAGGTATTTACGGTGTGAGCGATAAAGCCGCTGTCACCTGTTTTGGCGTATTCTATTATTGCGTTTCTCAGGGGATAGTTCATTACCGCATCAAGCTGTGCGCCCTGAAAATATCGCTTGCGGTCGCCGTAGGCAATCTTGTCGGAGGCATCCTCCCACACTTCGCCAACCATGTAGGCGTCCTTCTTTTTCTTTTTTACTGCGGCACAAAGCCCCTCGGTAAAATCCCGTTCAAGCTCGTCAACAACGTCCAGGCGGAAGCCCGAAGCGCCCATCTTCATATATTTATCCACTACGCCGCCCTTGCCGTAGATCAGCTTACGGAAGGAGGGGGTACGGTTTACTCTCGGCAGATTGCCTATCCCCCACCAAGCCTCGTACTTATCGGGAAAATCTATAAAGCTGAACCAATCGTAATAAGGGCTTTTTTTGCCGTAATAAGCGCCCTTGCCACCGTATTTGCCGAAGTGGTCGAAGTAAATACTGTCATCACCCACGTGGTTAAAGACGCCGTCAAGTATAACGCCTATCCCAAGCTCTGCCGCTTGACGGAACAAGGCTTGCAGGGCTTCGTCCCCGCCGAACATTTCGTCCACCTGCATATAATCGCCCGTATCGTACTTATGGTTGGAGTACGCTTTAAACACGGGGCTTAAATAAATGCAGGAAACGCCAAGCTCCTTTAAATACGGCAGTTTTTCGGCAACACCCCAAAGGGTGCCGCCAAAAAAGGTGTTGTTACGCAAGAATGCACCGGGATATTCCGGAAATTCGGGGATGCCGTTTTCCCAATCGGTATACATTACCACGTCATCCCTTATGGGGACGGGCTTTGTACCCTTATAAAAGCGGTCAACGAAGATATGATAAATTATTCCGCCGTCAAGCCAGGCGGGGGGTGCAAACTTTTCATCATAAACCATTACCCTATCGGTATGCACTCTATGACGGCATTTGCAACCGTCCTCGGTTACAAACCACACACCCGACGGGGTGTGCAGCTCGAAGCCGTAAAAGTACAGGCCTGCAGCGGGGGTAAGCTGAACGTCAAAGCCGTAAAGGTCCATGCCATTTTCAAGGCCTTGCCATTTGCCCTCGTACCGCTGATCCTCACAGCCGTCCTCGGTGAAAATAAGGTACGCCTTAAGCACAGCCAAGGTACGAAGCGCCTGTAGGGAAAAGCCGATGGCTTCTCCCTTTTTGGCGGTACAGCTATTACTTTGTTTTCCGTCCAGATACAGCACGGGGTTAAAAAACTTACCATCTGCTATTTCTGAAAACCAATTTATCATTCTAAAAGACACGTAAAACCTCTATATCAGTTTGTATTAGTCAAGCTGTTTTTCCAGCTTCCATATATCTCTTGCATAGTCCTCTATGCTTCTGTCTGCGGCGAACTTGCCTGCCTTGGCTATGTTGATAAGCGCCTTCTTGTTCCAAGCTTCCTTATCACCGTATGCCTTTACAAGGTCAAGGTGTGCATCCTGATAGAAGTCAAAGTCGGCAAGGCACATATAAGGGTCTGCAATGCCGTAGGAGAAGAGGAGGTAATTGGCTATATCGGAGAAGGATCTGCCGTTAAAGCCAATCTGCAAGTAGTCAATTGCTCTCTTAAGAGATTCGTTGCGGTTGTAGTAATAAGAAGATGCGTAGCCCTTCTTCCAAAGCTCGTCAACCTCTTCGGAGGTGTGACCGAAGATAAAGATGTTTTCCTTACCTACTTCTTCACACATCTCTACGTTAGCGCCGTCAAGAGTACCGATGGTAACGGCACCGTTTATCATAAACTTCATGTTGCCGGTACCGCTGGCTTCCTTACCTGCAAGAGAGATCTGCTCGCTTACGTCAGCGGTGGGAATAAGCTTTTCTGCAAGACTTACGTTGTAGTTTTCAAGGAACAGAACGTTAAGTTTTTCCTTGATCTTGGGATTCTTTTGGATATCTGCGCTGATGTAGCAGATAAGGCGGATTATATCCTTAGCCATATAATAGCCGGGAGCAGCCTTACCGCCGAACATATAAGTTACGGGCTTAATATCCAAATCGGGGTTTTCTTTAAGAGCGCAGTAAACGCTGATTATGTGGATAGCGTTGAGAAGCTGACGCTTATACTCGTGTATACGCTTAACCTGAACGTCGTAGATAGAGTTGGGGTCGATATCCACGCCTGCGGTGCGCTTCATATAATTAGAAAAGTCTACCTTATTAGCGTGCTTAATGTCTGCCAAAGCTGAAAGAACGCTCTTATCATCTTGATATGCAAGGAACTTGGAAAGCTGAGCCGCATCGGTACGGTAACCGCTGCCGATAGTTTCGTCCAACAAAGACGCAAGGCGGGGGTTAGAGTAGCAAAGCCATCTGCGGTGAGCTATACCGTTGGTTACGTTAAGGAACTTTTCGGGATAAAGGTCGTTAAAGTCCTTGAAGGTGTTTGCCTTTAATATATCGGAATGGAGGGCGGAAACGCCGTTTACCTTATGGGAGCCAACAACGGAAAGGTTAGCCATACGGATCTGACCGTGGTTGATTATAGACATTCTGCCTACCTTATCCCAGTTGCCGGGGAAGCTTTCCCAAGCTTCTGCGCAGAAGCGCTCGTTAATCTCACGGATTATCATATAAAGTCTGGGCAGCTTAAGGCGGAAGAGGCCTTCGTTCCAGCATTCAAGAGCTTCGGGCATTACGGTATGATTGGTATAAGATACGGTTCTTACTACCATGTCCCACGCTTCTTCCCAAGAGTAGTTGTGCATATCCATAAGGATACGCATAAGCTCGGGGATACAAAGGGCGGGGTGAGTATCGTTAATGTGGATAGCAACCTTTTCGGGAAGGGTGTTAAGATTTTTAAATACAGAGATATGGTCCTGAATAATGTTCTGCAGAGATGCGCTTACGAGGAAATACTGCTGACTTAAACGAAGCAGTTTGCCTTCGGGGTGGTTATCGTTGGGGTAAAGCACCTTGGAAATGGTCTGTGCCATGGTGTTTTCTTCAACCGCCTTGATATACTGCCCCTGAGAGAACAGCTCCATATTAAAGTTGCGGATGTCCTGAGCTTTCCACAATCTGAGAGTGGTGATAGCTTCGCTTTCCGCACCGGAAACCAGCATATCGTAAGGGATAGCCTCTACCTCTTCATAGTTGTCGTGGATTATCTCACATCTGCCGTTATCCCATTTTTCGGTGATTGTACCGCCAAAACGAACAACGCAAGCCTTATCCTGTCTGGGAACCAACCAAGCGTCACCGCCGGGCATCCATATATCCGGAAGCTCGATCTGCTCGCCTTCGGCAAGCTTCTGCTTGAACAAGCCGTATTCGTAAAGAATAGAATAGCCTCTTGCGGGGTAAGAGAGGGTGGACAAAGAATCCATAAAGCAGGCTGCAAGTCTGCCAAGGCCGCCGTTGCCGAGGCCGGGGTCGGATTCCATCTCATAAATCTCGTTAAGGTCAAAGCCGTGTTCCTTAAGAACATCCATGTAAACCTTTTCAATGCCAAGGTTATTAAGGTTTGTGCGGAGAGAAGTACCCATAAGGAACTCCATACACATATAATAAACCTTCTTTTTGCCCTGTTCTCTGGTTTTGGCGTTGAACACCTTACGCTTTTGCGCAAGTATATCTCTTACGGTAAGAACGGTTGCCTTATACATCTGATTTGCGTCGGCATCCTCTATAGCCACACTGAAAAATCTTGACAGCTTATTCTGTATGGCTTCTTCTACTTGATTACGATTAACGGTCATATTTTGTTTCTCCTTAAATATCTGTGTTTTATGCTAACAGTTCTCTATACATTTTTATGTATTCAAGAGCTGATTTGTCCCAAGAAAAGTCTACTTCCATTACTTTTTTAACAAATTCTTTGTAGTCTTCCTTGTTGTTGTACATTCCTACGGCACGCTTTACTGCGCCTGCAAGATCCTCTGCGCTGTAGTTTGCAAAGGTAAAGCCGTTGCCGTCTTTATTGCCAACGTCCTTTATAGAATCGTAAAGGCCGCCGGTTTCTCTTACTATCGGCACGGTACCGTAGCGGGAGGCGATCATCTGAGCAAGACCGCAGGGCTCACTCTTAGAAGGCATAAGGAACAAATCTGCACCTGCGTATATCTTTTTGGACATATCCTTATTGTACATAAGCAGGGTGCTTACCTTGCCCTTATAGTTATCGGCAAGATGCCAAAAATAGTTTTCGTAGGTATAGTCGCCCTGACCGAGAACCACAAGCTGGATTTTTTCGTTAAGCAGCTCCTCTGCGGCAAGCATTACTATATCTATACCCTTATGGCCGGTAAGACGGGATATTATTGCTATTACGGGAACGTTTTCGTTTTCCTCAAGGCCTACAAGCTTTTGCAGCTCTCTTTTATTTTCTGCTTTGCCCGAAATATCCTTAGAGGAATAGTTTGCAAAAATTTCCGTATCCGTCTCGGGATTGTAGTAGT
The DNA here is from genome assembly GCA_045604285.1 of Eubacteriales bacterium. GTDB lineage: Bacteria > Bacillota > Clostridia > Oscillospirales > CAG-382 > SIG636. The sequence continues at coordinate 12,504 of JAZUNS010000008.1, read as the reverse complement.
CGGTATCTATACCGTTAAGAATGCCCCTAAGCTTGCCTCTGTTTTGCTCCAACACATAATGCAAGCCGTTGGAAAAACGGGGGGAAAGTATTTCCAAAGCGTAGGTGGGGCTTACGGTGCTTACCGTATCCGCACATACTATGGCGCCCTTCATAAGATTGATTGCGCCGTTGTAATCCACTATTTCCCTATCGGCGTAATCGAGGTCAAATACGTCGCCAAGTATCTCGTGGCCGTAAACGCCTTGATAAGCGATGTTGTGGATAGTAAATACGGTTTTTATATCCTTATAGCCCTCTTCGTTGGCGTAGCGGCGCTTAAGGTATATTACCGTAAGAGCGCTTTGCCAATCGTGGGCATGGAGAACGTCGGGGAAGAAATCGATTATGGGAAGAGCTTCCATTACCGCACGGCAAAAATATGCGTATCTTTCGCCGTCGTCATAGCTGCCGTAAAGGGTGGGACGCTTAAAATAATACTCGTTATCCAGGAAATAATAGATAACGCCGTTCTTTTCCAGCTTATATATGCCAAGATACTGGCGACGCCAGGAAAGGCTTATATAGGTTTCGCAAATTTTGGTAAGCTGCGCTCTGTACTCTTCCTTCATGCTGCCGTACAAAGGCATTATTACACGCACGTCCATCTCCCCACCGGAGGCACTGAACAATGCAGAGGGCAAAGAGCCGATTACGTCGCCCAAACCACCGGAGGAGGCGTAAGGCACCGCTTCGGAAGCCACAAACAATATCTTTTGTTTTTTCAATTTAAAAGCCTCCTTCTTATACAACCGTAAGCTTATCTATATAGAAAGGCTTGGTCTCGTGACCGGAAAGCACTCTACCGTCACGGATAACAACGTCCTTATCGGTAATTACGCAGTTAAGGCTTACGTTTTCACCTATAAGAGTATCCTGCATGAGTATAGAGTTTTTGATAACCGTATTCTTGCCAACCTTAACGCCGCGGAAGAGGATGGAATTTTCTACCGTGCCGTGAATTACGCAACCGTCGGCAATAAGGGAGTTTTTAACACAGGAGCCTTCTTCATATATAGTGGGGCTGGAATTGCGTATTTTTGTATAAACGGGGCGGTTCTTTACGTTGAACAGACTGTCTCTTGCGGAAGAGCTGAGAAGATCCATGTTGCACATATAATAATCTGCCAGAGAATTGATTACCGCAAAGTAATTGTCGTAACGGAACACCCTAAAGTCGCAATCCTTAAGATTTTTTGCCACTATATCCTTGGTAAAGCTGCCGTAACCGTGGGCAGTTGCATCCATTATAAGGTTGATAAGGTATTTGCGACGCATAACGATTATGTTAAGGTTAACGTCTCTGTAACCGGAAACTATACCGTTTGCCTCGGATATATCGGTTATTCTGCCGTCGGCGTCAGATTCAACCACCTCGTAGCTCTTTATATCGTTGGTGACATACATACGCTTAACCGCCATGGTCATATCCGCACCGCCTGCGATATGGGCATTTATCATCTCGCTAAGGTCTATGTTGCAGATAACGTCGCTGTCGGAAAGCAAAACGTATTCTTCCTTGCAAGAGGAAATAAATTCTATCATGCTCTTCATAGCTTCAAGACGGGTGCTGTAAAGAGAGTTTTGGCTGTTTGCAAAAGCAGTTATAAAGGGAGGAAGTATGTGTATGCCGCCGCTTCTTCTTGCCAAGTCCCAATCCTTACCGGTGCCGATATGGTCCATAAGAGACTGATAGTTATAATGGGTAACCACGCCAACGTTGGTTATACCGGAGTTTACCAGGTTGGACAGGGTAAAGTCGATAAGTCTGTATCTGCAGCCGAAGGGAACGCTTGCCATGGTTCTTCTTCTTGTAAGCTCGCTTACGTTTTTATCGTGAATATTGGAAAATATAATACCTACTACACTTGCCATGGCTTATTCCTCCTTTCCTTCTTCAAGCGAAGCAAGATATGCTTCGTCTGCCATTACACCGCCGGGAATAACGGTGCCTGCCTTTATATTAAGGCCGAAGCCCACAAGAGCTATGCCCTTGCCTGCCTCTTTCGCCTCGCCAACGGAAGCGTTTACGCCTACAACGGTATCGCTATCCATTATTGAATAGTTTACGCAGGCGTTTTCGGATATTACGCAATCCTTCATTATTACGCTATCCTTTACAACAGCGCCCTTGGCTACCTTTACGCCGCCGGAAAGCACGCTGTTGATAACGGTGCCGTATATTTCACAGCCGCCGGTGATAAGGCTGTTTTCAACCTTGGCGCCGTTGCCGAGGAAATGGGGCGGGTTGGAATCGTGACGGGCAAATATACGCCAGTTGCCGTTGTTAAGGTTAAGGGCGGGTCTGTCGCCGAGAAGGTCCATGTTGGCTTCCCAAAGAGAATTGATGGTACCAACGTCCTTCCAATAGCCCTTAAAGGGATATGCAAACAGCTTTTCGCCTGCACCAAGCATGGCGGGGATAACGTTTTTACCAAAGTCCTTATCGCTGTTTTCGTCAGCCTCGTCTGCTATAAGGTATTTATAAAGCTGTTCCTTGGAGAACACGTAAACGCCCATGGATGCCTTGGTGCTCTTGGGGTTCTTGGGTTTTTCTTCAAACTCGTACACCTGCATATTCTCGTCAGTGTTCATTATACCGAAACGGCTTGCTTCGGAAAGAGGAACGTCGATAACCGCAATAGTACAAGCTGCGCCCATGCGCTTGTGGTAATCAACCATTGCGCCGTAATCCATCTTATATATATGGTCGCCGGACAGTACAACCACGTAGTCGGGGTCGTACTTATCCAAGAAGTGCAGGTTTTGATATATGGCGTTGGCGGTACCCTTGTACCAATCAGCGCGCTTCTGCCCCTGATAAGGAGGCAGTACCATTACGCCGCCGTAGGTACGGTCAAGGTCCCAGGGCTGACCGTTGCCTATGTATTCGTTAAGTGCTAAGGGCTGATACTGGGTAAGTACACCTACCGTGTCTATGCCCGAGTTAATACAATTGGAAAGGGTAAAGTCTATTATTCTGTATTTGCTGCCGAAGGACACCGCTGGTTTTGCCACTCTTTGGGTAAGGAGATAAAGTCTGCTGCCCTGCCCGCCGGCAAGAAGCATTGCTACACATTCTTTCTTTTTGATCATGCCTCATCATTCCCTTCAAATTTTTTTATTGCAATAAAGCCCGAAGGCGGTATTTTCATTTTAACGTACGGTCCGTAACCGTCATCGTTTGAGGAGATAAGCCCCCAATTTACGCAGCCCCTGCCGCCGTAATCCGTATTGTCGCTGTTAAGCACTTCGGTATATACGCCTTTTTCTTTAACGGGGATGTAATACTCCCTCTCCACCGGGGCAAAGTTTGTTACCACCGTGATGCAATCGCCGTTTTTTGCATAACGACGGTACAAAAGCGTATTATCGTTGTTGCGGTCTGCGTCTATCCATTCAAAACCGTTGGGCGAACCGTCCTGTTCCCACAGTGCAGGCTCTTTAAGATAGAAGGCGTTAAGCTCTGACACGTACCGCTGAAAACGTGCGTGCATATCATAGTCCAGCATAAACCACTCAAGACTGTTGGCAAAATCCCATTCTCTGAACTGAGCAAACTCGCACCCCATAAACAAAAGCTTTTTGCCCGGGTGGGTCATCATGTAACCCAGATAAGTGCGGGCGGTAGCGAATTTGTTGTGGTAATCCCCCGTCATCTTATCCACCAAAGATTTTTTACCGTGAACAACCTCGTCGTGAGATATGGGCAACACGTATCTTTCATTATAGGCATACATAAGCGAAAAATTCATCTTGGTATGCAAGTCCTTGCGGTACACGGGGTCAGCGCCGACATACTTAAGGGTATCGTTCATCCAGCCCATGTTCCACTTCATGCTAAAGCCCAGACCGTCACCGCGGGTAACACCTATATAAGAGGTAGCCTCCTCCGCTATCATAAGCAGATCGGGATAATTGCCCTTGATCTCGCCGTTAAGCTTTTGAAAGAACGCCACCGTTTGGGTGTTTATGTTGCTTCCGTCCGGGTTGGGCAGCCATTGACCCGCCTCTCTGCCGTAATCCAGATACAGCATTGACGATACTGCGTCCACACGCAACCCGTCTATATGATACTTTTCTGCCCAGAACATTGCGTTGGATATAAGGAAACAACTTACTTCGTTACGGGCAACGTCAAAGCATCTGGTACCCCATTCTTTATGCTCTTGCCTATCCCAGCCTTGATACTCGTACAGCGGGGCGCCGTCAAACTCATAAAGCCCGTGGGCGTCCTTGGGGAAATGGGCAGGTACCCAGTCCATAATAACGCCTATGCCTACGCTATGCATTTTGTTTACGAAATACATAAAGTCGTGGGGCGTACCGTAGCGGGCAGTAGGTGCGTAATATCCGCAGACCTGATACCCCCAGGAGCCGTCAAAGGGATGCTCTGCCACGGGCATAAGCTCGATATGCGTGTAGCCCATGCGCTTTACGTAGGCGGAAAGTCTATCTGCCAGCTCTCTGTAATTAAGGTAGGTGCCGTCCTCCTCCCGCTGCCAGGAGCCAAGATGCACCTCGTATATGTTCATTGGTACTGAAGGAGTTTCGTTATTGGCAAGGCATCCGAAGTTCTCTTTACGGTATTTAAGATACGCTTCATCCTGCCACTCAAAGCCCTCGATATCAAAAAGACGCGATGCGGCGTTGGCGAAGGTTTCGGAATAATACCCGTAGGGGTCCGCTTTGTAACGCCGGCAACCGTTGCGGTCTATAATATATTTGTACCTTGCACCGTCCTCAAAATCCGGATGGCTGTAGGTAAGCTCCCACACGCCGCCTATATCCTTCATTGGGATATCCGCTTTCCAGTCATTAAAATCACCGCAAAGATACACGGCGTCGGCGTTGGGTGCCCAAACACGAAAAACGTAGCTGCCGTCTTCATTTTTATGAGCGCCCATGTACTCATAGGCACGGTTATTTGTTCCCTGCTTAAACAAGTACAGCGCAAGATTATCAGCCATATTACCCCTCCGTTATTTTTGTTCTTTACCAAACACGCAATTACCGTACTTGCTTTCGTAAGCAAGGATTGCTCCATCCTGGCAATTGCTGATACTGTCAAACACCATGGGGATAACCACGTTCCCCTCCGTATCTATCATACCCCACTTACCGTCGGTACCGCAAACAGCGGCAAGACCTTCGTAAAAGGGTGCGGCGTCGGTATAATCAGGGGTGGTTATCCACTTCCCTGCAGAGGTCATATATCCGTAAAGCTCGGTGGTTTTGCCGTCCCGGTCGGTATAGCTTTGCTTTAACAGCGCTATTCCGTCGGAATATGCGGCTACTTCAAAGCCGCTTGGCAAGTTTGCTTCGTTACCGTCTTTATCAACAAGCACGCTTTTTTCGTCCTTGTACGCCCTTGTATAGCCGTTTCTGTAAAAATAGCAACCGATTAAGGGCTTATCGCTTTCTGCTTCGGTAGGTACGGTATATACGCTGTCGGACAAAAGCGTGCCGTCGGTTGAATATATATCCACACCGGCGGAAGCGTCAACGGCTATTATACGCCCTTCGGATGCACCGTAAACGTCTGCATATTCCGCAGGTACGATAACAGTGCCGTCTGCCGCCTTCATGCCCCAGCTTTCCCCTTCGGAAAACAGGGTGTATGCAGAGTCGCTGCCGGAGTAATAAGAGGGATAATAGCTTACGCCTTTATCAAAATTTTTGCCGTCGTATTCGGTAGGCTTTAAAACGCCGTCCTTAAGGCAGAAAAAGCCGCCGTCCAAATAGAAAACCGGGTTGCCCTCTCCGTCACGAAGGTTTTGAAGCACCGCGTTACCTACCGCCGTGCCGATATCCCCAACGCCATCCTTAACGGAGTAGACGGAAACCACCGTACCTTCGGCATCCTTCTTGTGAAGATATCCCATACGAAGCTCCAAAGAGCCTGCGCCGATATTCCCTACCGGCACCAAAGAAATACTTACCAAACGGCAGGTTGCACTATCGTACATACCCGTATACAAAACCTCGGCACGCTGAGGAAGAGAAGCCACAAAGGCATCCGCTGTTATTACGACCGCCTCGGATTCGTTATTATCATCAACTACGGGGACGGAAACGTCCGCCTCTTGATTCCCCTCTTCTCTTAAATACAGATAGCTTTCATCCATAAAGGGCAAAACGCCCTTATCAAAAGCAAATATATACGCAACCGTAAGGGCAACAGCCACTACGGCAAAAATGTATTGCACAAAATCCAAAAACAGCTTTTTCTTCATTTTAGCAAAAGGAACCGCCTTTACATTGTTACTCAAAGATAAGTATACACCATCAAGTGCCGTTTTGCAATAGCATTTTAACTTTTCTACAACTTTTATTTATAATGTCGAAATAATTGGGTAAAAATCTAAAAACGGTTGGTTAAATTTTTTTGCAAAAAACTATTTACAAACGGTTATATTTGTGTTATTATTGGGAGGATACGGGAAAAGGCCCGTATCTTTAAGGAAATACGGTTGGCTCAGTTTAAGGATTCAGGGGGTGCCCAACGGCGGCACTTTCGCTTCACCCGACCTTTTGCAGGGCTTACCCGAATAATTTTATGGAGGTGTAACCATGATATCTAAGGAAACAAAACAGGCAATTATTAAGGAGTACGCAGTTCACGAGGGCGACACAGGTTCCCCCGAAGTTCAGATTGCTGTTCTCACCAACAGAATTCAGTCTTTGACTGAACATCTTAAGGCTAATCCCCACGACCACCACTCCAGAAGAGGTCTTCAGCAGATGGTTGGTAAGAGAAAGAAGTTCCTTAACTATCTCATTAAGAACGATATAGAACGTTATCGTTCCATTATTGAGAGACTCGGTTTGAGAAAGTAAGAGAGAAGAAGATAGTATGTTTGAGAATTACAAAGTGTTTGAAACCACTTTTGCCGGCAGACCTTTTGTTGTAGAAACCGGCAAAATGGCACAGCTTGCCAACGGTTCATGCCTTGTACGCTACGGTGAAACTGCTATACTTGCCACCGCTACCGCTTCCAAGGCGCCCCGTGACGGTATAGACTTTTTGCCCCTTTCCGTTGATTTTGAGGAAAGACTTTATTCCGTAGGCAGAATACCCGGCAGCTGGAACAGACGTGAGGGCAGACCCGGCCAGAGCGCTATACTCACCAGCCGTGTTATCGACAGACCCATAAGACCTCTTTTCCCCAAGGATTTGAGGAACGACGTTAACCTTAACCTTATGGTTATGTCCGTTGACCCCGACTGTTCACCCGAAATCGCAGGTATGATAGGTGCTTCCATTGCCCTTTCTATCTCCGATATTCCTTGGAACGGCCCTATTGCAGGCGTTTCTATCGGTTTGGTTGACGGCAAGCTTGTTGTTAACCCCACCGCAGAGCAGAAGGAAAAGAATGAGCTTGAGCTTACCGTTGCGGCTTCCATGCAGAAGGTCGTTATGATCGAAGCAGGCGCTAAGGAAGTTGATGACGACACGGTTTACGAAGGCATTATGCTTGCCCACGAAACCTTAAAGCCTATGATTGAGTTTATCAACAGCATTGTTGAGGCTATAGGCAAGCCTAAGTTTGAATATCCCTCCTGCGATGTTGACCACGATATGTTCGATAAGATCGAAGCCATGGTTGCCGAGGATATCAAGGCAGCTTTGGATACCGATGACAAGAGCGTACGTGATGCAAGAATGCAGCCCATTTACGAGCGCGTTTATGAGGAGCTTGCCGAGGAATATCCCGACAGCAAGGTTATGATAGACGAATGCATTTATAAGCTTCAGAAGAAGATTGTTCGCCACTGGCTGCTTACCGAGCAGAAGCGTGTTGACGGCAGACGTATGGACGAGATCCGTCCCTTGGCTGCTGAGGTTGGCTTGCTTCCCCGTACCCACGGCTCCGGTATGTTTACCAGAGGTCAGACCCAGGTTTGCTCTGTTGCAACCCTTGCCCCCATCAGAGAGCAGCAGTTGCCTGACGGCATTGATCCTGAGGACACCAAGCGCAATATGCACCACTACAATATGCCCGGTTTCTCCGTAGGTGAAGCTAAGTCTTCCAGAAGCCCCGGCAGACGTGAGATTGGTCACGGCGCATTGGCTGAACGCTCTTTGGAGCCCGTCCTTCCCTCCAAGGAAGATTTCCCCTACGCAATCCGTGTGGTTTCTGAGGTTGTATCCTCCAACGGTTCCACCTCTCAGGCATCGGTTTGCGGTTCTACGTTGGCACTTATGGACGCAGGTGTTCCCATCACCGCCCCCGTTGCAGGTATTTCCTGCGGTCTTATTACCGAGGGCGAAAGATGGATGACCATGATAGATATTCAGGGGCTTGAGGACTTCTTCGGCGATATGGACTTTAAGGTTGCAGGTACAAAGAAGGGTATTACTTCTATACAGATGGACCTTAAGATCGACGGTCTTACTCCCGAGATAATCCGTTCCGCTTTGGATACCACCCGCAAGGGCAGATACTATATCATAGACGATATAATCCTTCCCTGCATAGGTGCGCCCAGAGAAGACGTTTCCAAGTATGCGCCCAAGATGATCTCCACCAAGATACCCGTGGACAAGATCCGTGAGGTTATCGGTACCGGTGGTAAGGTTATCCAGAAGATCTGGGCCGATACCGGCGCTAAGATCGACATTGAGGATGACGGTTCCGTATTTATTGCCGCTGTTGATAAGGAAGCAGGCTATAAGGCACTTGAAATAGTTAACGCTATTGCATTTGACCCCGAGGTTGGCACCGTATTTACCGGCAAGGTTACCAGAATACTCAATTTTGGTGCGTTTGTTGAATTTGCACCCGGCAAGGAAGGTCTTGTTCACATCTACAAGCTTGACAAGATGCGTGTAGCAAAGGTTGAAGATGTTGTTACCGTTGGCGACGAGATAAAGGTTAAGGTTATCGAAATCGACGATCAAGGCAGAATAAACCTCTCCCGCAAGGATGCACTTGACGACTAATTGAACAACAAATTAAGGCGTTGCGAATATCGCAACGCCTTTTGTTTTAATATTGTCAAAGCATATCTTCTAATTAGCAATGCTTATTATCCAAATCACGCAAACCACAGCCACAATTGCCGCTATTATCCAAATGGCCTTTGATGCAGTCTCCATTGATAATCCAGAGCCTTCGCTATTTTTCAAGGTAGCGGCATATTCGGGATCGTATTTTTCAAAAATAGGCATAAGTACGTCCATATCGAACGGAATATATGCAATAGATGCCAAAAGGTTGTTATACTTAATCGCCCACCTAAAACCGTCAACGCATAATTTCTCCAACGGGGTGTCTTTGTAATACAAACGAATCATTGTTCCGTCAGTATACATAACTCTTACAGCCTCGCTTATCATTTGACCGACTTCCGAACGGGATTGATCCTTTATACTTGAGCCTATGCCGTTAAAATAATTGCAAGCCGCATTATGCATAGTGCGCGCAAAAACTATTACATCGGAAGAAACCGCTCTTACCGCCCTTTCCTCTTCTGCGCCAGTAAGATTGGCCTTTATCAGTTTATATACGTTCTCGTGATTGTTTTTGACCAAAACGCAAGACGAGGCTATATCCTTAACCTTGCACATGCTTGCACGAGACAAAACAGAATAGAAGCAAGCTTCCCAGCTATTCGGATTATTTTCAAGAACAGTCCGATAATACCGTTCGGCGTTAACATAGTCTTTAGACAGCCAGGCTTTGCGTGCAAGCTCAATACACTTTTCCGTGTCTTCAGTTTTGTCAACTTTAACGTTCACCGTGCCCGAAAGCTCAATCATCAGTTTCTTTGCTTCCTCGGAGCTGTATTTGGTACCGCAATTTTGGCACACAAACATTCCGTCCACCTTGGAAAAGTCATTGCCTGAACACATTTCGCATACGATCGCTTTCATCTTAAACTTCCTTTCGTTTAAATTTATAGGAGCTTTTCTTCTTATAATTATACGCCTTTTCTTCCTGTTTGTCAACACTAAACAGGCAGTATAATTCCTATATAACGCACGAAGGAGGAAGAAAAGTGCTTATTCATGACCTTAGGGCTATTGGTGAGAAAATGTTTTATTACCGAAAGAAAGCGGGGCTTACGCAGGCAGAAGTTGCAGAGCTTGCGGGGCTTTCCGATCGCACATACGCAGACATCGAGCGCGGCGGGGTCAATATGCGTGTGCAAACGCTTTTGCAGATATGCAAAAGCTTAAGGGTTATGCCCGACGATATTTTAACCGAACAGCGGGACGAGGTATCTGCCGACGATTTATTAAAGCGGATTGACAGATTGTCCGATAAGGAAAAAAGAGTTGCTCTTAAGCTGATTTCCGCTTTTGAGGAGCTGGGGTAGCAAACGGTTGACGTTTTTTTAACTTAGTGGTATAATACCGCTATGGAAGGCGGTGTTTTTATGAAAAAGGTGGTTGTAATAGACGGTCAGGGCGGCAAGCTTGGCAAGCGGCTTATTGAGAGCGTGCTTGAGCTTTGCCCCGATTTGGAAATTACGGCAGTAGGTACCAACAGCACTGCCACCGCAGCCATGCTTAAGGGTGGTGCGGCAAAGGGTGCGTCCGGCGAAAACGCTATTGTAGTGGCGTGCCGTACTGCGGATATAATCGCAGGGCCCATAGGTATAATTTGTGCCGACGCTTTGCTTGGTGAGGTTACGCCCGCCGCAGCCTGCGCAATAGGAGCTTCTGCCGCACTTAAGGTATTGCTGCCCGTAAGCAAGTGCGGAATTACCGTTGCCGGCACCGGTGAAGGGAACTTAACAAAGGTGGTTGCCGACGGCGCACGTATTATTGCAAAAGAAATAAACGCTTGACAATATTTGTAAAATCGTTATAATATAGATAATGGTTTGAAGCCATTGAATTGTCCCGAAGGACGATAGTTTTTTAACGTATTGAAAACCGTAGTGTGAAGCTGCGGAGCTTTTTGCATGAAAGCAAATATTTTATCTGTTTCGGGAGAATTTATGAACAAAAACTTAAAAAAGCTGACTTATTCTGCCATACTTATGGCGGCGGCATATTTGTTACCGTTTTTAACAGCCAATAACCAAGAGCTGGGCAATATGCTATGTCCCATGCACATACCGATAATGCTGTGCGGTATAATCTGCGGTCCCGTTTGGGGCGGCGTTATCGGCTTTGCCACTCCGTTGCTGCGTAGCTTTATAGTTGGTATGCCGCCTTTTCCGTTGGTGGCGTTACCCATGGCGTTTGAGCTTGCGGTTTACGGTGCTGCCGTTGGGCTTTTGTATATGGCTTTGCTGAAAAGGTTTCCCCGTTTGGGCGTTTATATTTCCCTTTTAACCGCCATGGTTTTGGGAAGAATAGCTTTAGGCATTGCAAAGTTTGCAGTGTTGGGCTACAAGGATATGCCCTTTGGACTTAGCAGTTTTATAGCAGGCTCGGTTTTGCCTGCGTGGCCCGGCATAGTTATACAGTTTGCTTTGATTCCGCCGGTGATATATGCGCTGAAGAAAGCTAAGCTTTTGCCGGAAAAGTAGTTTTATAAGGAGATTTTGAGTATGCGTTTTAAGAAATTTGCGTTTTTGCTGTTATGCATTTTTACGGTTATGGCATCCGTTTCTGCCTGCGCCGATGACGGCGGTGACGATAGCAGCGCTCCTCAAACGAGCGAGCCTTCGGTAAGCGGATCCTCTTCCCTTGCCCCCTCCGAGGATGACGAATCCGTTGAAAGTTCCGAGGCTCAAGGCAGTGAGACGCAAAGCAGTGAGGATGCATCCGAGGGGCTTGTCTCTTCCGAAGCCTCTGCTACCGAATCGGAGCCTTTTGAAAGTGAAACTACGGGGGAAGAGAGCTTTGAAAGCTCTGCCGTTACGGAAAGCGAATCACAGCCGATTACGGGGGATAGCTCTACGGTTGAAAGCGGCGACGTTAACGATCTGCCCAGGGTTACCCTTGTTGCCAAAGACAACGGTGACGGTACGGTAACCGTATCGGCAATTTTACCCGCAGGCATCGGCAACGGCATGATCGTTGTTAAAGTATCCGATGACTTGACCTACGTTGAAGGCTCGGGCAAATCCGCCATTAACGGCTATATTAACGACAATCAAAAGGATTTTAACGGTATTGCCGTTGTATTTGCGTCGGCATCCTTCTTTGACGAAGGCTCTGTTGCCATGAGCGCAACCTATAAGCTTGCCGGCGGTGCAAAGCTTGACACCGACGATTTTTGGTGCGATATGTGGGAGCTTGGCGACGGCACGGTGTGGGTAAGCACCAGTGAAGATTGCGACGAGATTAAAATTTGCAGATAGATGAAAGTCGGGGTTTTGCCCCGACTTTTCAATTTTAATGCAATTTTTTATTATACGGTCTGAGCTGTAAAAACTTTGTTTTTACAGCTTTTATTTGTCTATAGCCAACACTACCGTCATTACAGCCAGCATCAAAACGCTGGAGTTGAAGCCCGTAATCAGCGCTAGGGCAAGCCCTGCCCCACACAAAAACATTACG
>JAZUNS010000007.1:0-10186 GCA_045604285.1 Eubacteriales bacterium | reverse complement strand
GATGATTCCAAGGTTTTGCTTGTAATAATTAACATAATACTTTAATTGCATTAGGTAATAATCTGTTTCGTATTTTTCTGCAATATAGTTAAGCACAGTTTCATTAAACTTATCAGCTGTTATTTTCTTCCTATATTTTGGAGTTAAAGGATAACAATTTGCCATATCCGGATTGGTTTCCTCAACAAAGCTGTAAAAGCTTTCAAAAAAATCAGCATTTTGCGACAATAATAATTCTTTGCTACTTTTTCCAGACAAGAAAGCTATTGTTTTTTTAATCGTGTTTTTATACGAATCCCATACTTGATCTTTTCTTGTATTGTTGGTCCCTTTTGAATAAAACGAATGATAGATGATCAAACTTTCGTCGACTACGCGTATGTTCCTGTCATATATATGGAAATAATTGCGTATTACTGTTGTTTTTCCAATCCCAGTATATCCCACTAAATATTTAATGCAATCACTATCAGTTTTTAAGAATACATCCAACGCTTTTTCTGTTTCTGGTTGCTCAACATAAATGGAACTTTTGCCTGTGCTATCAAAAGTGTTATAATATTGTCCAAATACAGTTCCTTCGTAATAACCCGAATCTAAAAGAATGGAGAAGGCTCTGTTTTTAAATCTAAGTGCCAAATGGTTGTTTCCTAGTTCGTATGGTTTGATTTTTGCATCCCCCTTTTTCATCATAGCATTTGGGCGAGTAATCATTTTGCTCATAGTTATTATCCTTTCTAAATTTATGTTAATAGTTTAGTTGAATATGAATGAGAAAAAATGTTTGTTATAATATCGCTCGAAAAAAACTCATTATAAAGACAATTATTTTAAAAAATGATATAAAAGGCAACGGTACTAAAACGCAAACCTTGTTCAAAAAAACGCTTATATCACGTTCAAAAACCTTTTACCACAAAATTAGACAAATGTCAAGTGAAAAAGCAAAAAATCCAAAAAAACGCATTTTAAAGCGTTGTTTTTAAAGCATTGCTCAAAATACATCTAACTGTACAAATATTAATTTCAATTTTTAATGGCTTCGATAATAAAATTAAGAGAGCAGTTTTTTAACTACTCTCTTGATTTTATATCAATTGTTTTATATATAAATCCATACGCTTTGCGCTTTCCTGTTTCATCTCTTCGGTAACATGACCGTATACATCAAGCGTAAAGGCTGCAGAGTGGTGCCCCATGTTTTCCTGCACGGTTTTAATATCGTCGCCGGCAACCAACGCAGCTACGGCGTAACTGTGCCGAAGGTCGTGCAGTCGTTTGTCTGATAACCCAAGGTCTTTCATAATTCTTTTGTAATTTTTATATACCGTTAGTGCAACCAAATATTTCCCGAACTCGTTTGTAAAAACAAGGTTGTCAACGTCTATAGGGGCCCACAGTTCGGCGGCAACGGTCTTTTCTATGATTTGCTTGCGCTTTTCTTCGGCAAGCGCCTGCATAACCAACGCTGCAGGTGTTATGGTTCGGGTCTTGTTGTTCTTAAGCGGCGCAAAGTAACGGGTTGTTCCACGTTTCTGCAATTGCTGCTTTACTAAGATTTGCCCTTTTTCAAAATCTACGCAGTCCCAGGTGAGTCCCAACAGTTCCCCTTCCCTCATACCGGTGAACAAGGCTACAATGTATAACCGTTCGTACTTATGCCCCTTTATTGCCTGCAGAAATTCTTTTATTTGCTTGCTGTCCAAAGGCTTTATCTCTGCCTTAGGTGCTTTGGGCAAGCTAACGTTGTCTGCAGGGTTGGTGCGTATATACCCAATGGCAACCGCCTGCTTCAGCGCACTGTGCAGTATGCCGTTTAGGTTCTTTATAGACTTAGGGGAGAGGGTATCTAATTTTTGATTATAAAATCTTTGCACCATCGGCACCGTCAAAGCCGTTAGTTTTACTTTGCCAAGCCCCGGCTTGAGGTGTACGCGTATATTCATCTCGTAGGCTCTGCGAGTGTATGGCTTAATGCTGTTATTGTATTCAGTAAGCCATACGTCAAGCCATTCACCCACCATGATGTCACAAGGGGCTTTATATATCCCTTCATCCAACTCGGTGCTGACTTTGGCAAGCTTCTTGCGTACCTCTGCTTGCGTTTTGCCGTATATGGATCGCTGTACTTGCTTGCCGGTTCCCGGATCACGCCCGACCGTGTACCGTGCTTCCCAGGTTCCGTCCGAGCGTTGACGGATGCTGCCTGCGCCCTGCGCTGCTCTTTTTGCCATAATAACCTCCTTAAAACTGTTGACTTTTAGAAGGAGGTAGTGTAAAATAGACACACGACCTCCTAAGTGTTTCTCGATGCTTTTGTGGTCCTTGCCCTACGGTGTTGCCGCACCGTAGGGCTTTTTTATGTCCTTGTTTTATGCCTAATTATTGCTTTTCTTGAAAAATGCTAAAAATACACTTATATAGTATGGGAGCCACAACACAGTAAAAGCGATGTAATAAGAAATTGTTACCCAATCTTGTGGTCCGTTTATGGCGCAAATCAGTCCCCAAATCCAAAACACAACTGAGGTTAACGGAAAAGCCATCTCAACAAATATGAATAAAAGTGTAACGAAAAAATTGGCGTCAATCATGATAAAGGGGAGAACCGATACGAATACCGTTAATACAAAGTACAAAACCGCACCCAATGAGCCAAAAACATAAAAAAAGCGTTCTTTTGTTTTACTCATAAAACTTCTTTTTTCGGAGATTTCCTCTTCTTCTTGCTCGTTTTTGGATTCTTTTGCCGAATCGTGTTTGTTGGCGTGGTGGTTTAGGATAGGCTCTTGATTGGGCGATTCGTATGAACTTTGCCCGTTTGTAGGCAATGTTGAAACGATAAGGAGATTTAACGCATTTAACGTTGCTGATACTGAATCAGATAATTTTATATGCAATTCGAAGTTGTCAGTAAAACTCGTTATCAGTACCCCGTTGTATTCAGGTATACCTTCTATATCCTTTTCAATATATTGGGTGAGTGTAGCGGTAAGCTTATATACGGCATTATCTTCACGCACAATGCTTTCGTACTTTTGAGCTCTCTGCGCAATAAGTCCGTTGATTGTATTTTGGGGAATATTGAAAAACTGGCAAAAATACAGCGAAATCAAATTTTGAATATAGGTGTCGTACAATTCCACAAAATTTCGAGGGAAATCGGCGCACAAACGGGCTCTGAACACAAAATAGCAAAGCATAGCATAATCAAATAAAGCGTATCCATTTTTTGCGATGTCGTCGTCAATAGGGCTCTCTGCTATACATATTTTAAGTGTCTCAATAGCAAGGCGTGACTCTTTATTGTTAGGATAGCCGGGAGCATTTATTAATTTTTGTTCCCATTCTTTAAATTTTGCCTTGTTAATTTCAACTTGAAAAGAGGACTTGGAATTGTTGGAGGCGTATTCTCGGTAGCTGCTATGTATACCATGATCCTCTGGCTCCGGTTCGTCAAAAAGCTCATCAAATAAGTTTTTGTCGTTGTTCATCATCTACCTCACATCGCTTTGGAAGGCTATAGCCCTTCCTAAAATTTTAACTTCGTTCAGCTCATCGCCCATATATACCAAGGGCGGGTATTTAGTGTTTTCTGCTACAAGCACAAGCTTGCCGTCGTCCGGATAGAAAAACACACGCTTAAGCAGTGCATCGTCGCCGATGATAACGGCGGCAACGGTTCCGTTATCTACTACGTCGCATTTTTCTATAAATACAATATCTCCGTCGTAGATCCGGGCGTTTATCATACTGTCGCCTTTAGCTTTAAGGCAAAAGTCTGCTTTTACATTAATACCGGCTGCCACATAGGATTGTCTTTCCTCAGCGGCAAACACCGGCTCTCCGCAGGATATCTCACCAAGGAGAGGGACTTTGACAGTTTCTATGGGGAAAATATTTTCGGGCATCTTTTCGCTCCACCCAAGCAAATATCCTCTTGGCAAGCATAACGCTTGTTCAAGTTTTGATATAGCGGACAATGGAATTTTTAAAGTTGTTCCTGTTTCATATCGTTGTAATGAAGTTTTAGGTATACCCGTAAGTTTGGATAAATCAGAATAACTGTACCCGGCATCTTCTCTTGCCGTTTTTATTCTTTCGTTAACTTTGTGCATTTTGTGTCCCTCATTTACTTATCTTGCCATAATTATAACAAGCTTGTTTCAGTTTTGCAATATATTTTTTCAAAAAAACTGAAAAAAGTTTCAAAAATGGGTTGACAAAGAAAAAAGAGAGTGTTAATATATATGCGTTCCAAAAATGAAACAAGTTGCTGTGGCTGATTTTTATGGAAAGGGGGGGCGAATAATGGATTTGAAAGCTCTTAACGATAAAGTTAAAGATAGCGGTTTGCGTAATGCGTATATAGCACAAAAAATGCGCATAACTACACAATCTTTGGGGAAAAAACTGCGCGGTCAATCTCCTATTACTGTAGAAAACGCTGCGTGTTTGTGTGAAGTGTTGCCGATAACAGATAACAATGAAAAGGTTTCTATTTTTTTGTCTTAATCGTTCCAAAAATGAAACGAGGAGGACTAAAAGATGGAGGTTACTAATGTCACAAAAAGAAAAGCGCCTTTGCCTAATATGCGGCAAGGGCTGAGATGTAAGGAGGTGCTTACAGAAAGGCATGAAAGCAATTCTTAAGTATCCCGGCGCAAATGGGATTACATAGAACAGAAAAGCTTTGGATGAATTATTGCCCCGATGGGCTGTTAAAGGAGGTATTAGAGTGAACGCAAAAGAGCGCTTGATGCTAAAGCATCAGCGTAATGTTCCCGTATCACAGGCGGCGGAGATGTTGGGGGTAAGCCAACAGTACATCCGTATAGGATTGCAAAGAAAACTGTTGCCTATAGGAGAGGCGATGCAAATCAACGGCGGCAGATATACATACAGGATTTGCCCAAATCGTCTAAGAAAGTTTATTGAGGGCGAAATATGAACGCACAGAAAATCAGCATAGCAATACTTGAACCGGGCAAAGCTCCGCGGCAAGCAAAGGTGTTAAACACGCCCGAGGAGATACAGAAGCTTGTGGGCGGGTATGTGGAGGAAGCGCACGTTTGCACTGATATGGTAGTGCTGAGCCGTAGTGACAGTTGGTTTTATGACCTTAAAGCCTGCTGCGAGATCTGTGGTGCCGTTTTCTTCGGCACGGTTATCCTCTGCGGAAAGCAAAAAGGTGCATACAGCGATTTACCCGTAGCTTGGGATGAGCTGAAAGAGTTGTTACCACAGTTATGGGAAGGAAAAGAAGAAAGGAAGGACAAAGCATGGAAGACTTTGAAGAACTTAAAGGTATGATAAAACGGCTTAGCTCAGAAGTTAACGACCTCAAGAAGCAAATGGGTACGGCAACACTTGACCGAATGCTTGATGCACGCGGCCTTGTAGCCATGGGGATCCCCCGTGCGGCGGCGTATAACCTGTTCAACCGCGCGGATTTCCCTACGATACGAATCGGACGACGTTTATTTGTGCGTAGCTCTAAACTTTACGAGTTCCTTGACACCAAGGGCGACCAAATAGATATAGGCGACCCTGAAGATGCGGAGGAAAAGAAAGAACGGCTAAGCGCACTTAGCCGCCGAAGGAAGGAAGGTATACAACTATGAGAGAAAAAGAATACACAAAGCAGCAGGTTATTGAAGGGCTTAAGGCTTGTTCTACCATCGGCAAAGGGTGCATGACCTGTCCCTTTGAGTCGGAAGGCAGCGGCAACTGCTTACCGGAGCTGTGCGCACAGGCATATAGAGTACTTACTGAAGAAAGTAGGGCAAGCGACCAAGAGAAACACGAACAAAAAGAAGGAGAGGGCGAAGATGTTTAGGGAATGTGATTTTTGCGGTGCTAACCTTGATCCGGGCGAACGGTGCGACTGCGAAAAAGTAGACGTAGAGTGGGCGCGGACAAGCTACCGCCAGGCAAAGGACCCGGAGGAGCAGGTAAAGATACTTGCAGACCTATACCTGGTATCTAAGGATACGATTAAAAAGATCCTTGGAGATTTGTACGGTACGGTTCAAAAAAAGAAACGAACCTCAAGCAAGGTAAGCAATGCCGAAAAGCGGGCCCGCCTGCAAGCGTTGCTTATAAGTGATATCGCCTGCGGAATGACCGTAAGAGAGGCGGCAGAACACAGAGGCGTGCCGTATAACATAGCGTCCAACTATACCCGAGAGTTCAGAAAAAGTCTTAAGACGGTAAAAGCACGTCACGACTTGTTGGAAGAGCTTGCATAAGGAGGTTTATATGGAAGCAATGGCAATAGCGTTGATATATTTGGGGTTCTTTGCGGTGCCTTTCATTATCGTGACGAGCGCCGAATGCGTAATATGCAAGTTCTTTCCCGGTTTTGGGCTGTGGATAGAACAGAAGATTATAGGAGAGCTCCACGAAAATGCAAAAAAATAAGGGCTGTTCGAAAGCACCGAACAACCCGAGGTAATGACGACTTTTTGCCGCCACTTAACCGTACAATTAATTATAACACGGTAGCGGCAAAAAGTCAAGTAGCGAAGCGGATTTTCGCTTCGTTTGCGGCCTTGTAGTGTATAGTATTAAATCAACGATACCTGGGCCGACAAAAACTTAAAGGAGATACCGTGTATGGATAATTATAATTCTTGCGCTGAAAGGTCGTGTCACTGTCAAAGTCCTGTCGGGTCTTTTGCAGAAACCTTGGCGGCCGTGAGTGCGCAAATTGAGTTAGAGTCTCTGCCGCCACAGGACAAAGCCTTGGCGGCAGAGATTGCACTTATAATAACGGAGCTTATTCACCTGCCGCAGGAAAGCGATGTAAGCATAGGGCGTGATAAGCTGTCTGCTTCTTTGGTAACGGAAATATACAAGCGCCTTAACGGAGACCATATACGTGCGGTTATACGCCGATTCCGCAAAGCAAACTATAAGATAACACACACTAAGGCGTACTTGCGCACGGCGTTATACAACAGCGTTTTTGAGCTTGAAGCGCAAACGGAAAACGAAGTAGCCGTAGATATGCCGTACCTGTATGAGGGAGGGGCGTAAATGATAAGAGAAAAGCGCACCTTTTCCGGTCCGTTGTTAGAGGCGGATTTTTATCCCGTGTTTGAAGACGGCAGAAAGATGCCTGCACGTGCACCCAAGACAAAACCCTCTACTGCGGAACAGGAAAAATATAATCATACAATGGCGTTAAAGAAGCTGATACGGCTTATCAATGCTAACTTTGACACAACGGATTACTTTATGCACCCTACATACGAGGCGCACTTAGCTCCCCAGGATGAAAAGGCAGCACGGCGGGACATAGTAAACTATATGCGCCGTGTTAAGGCGAGACGTGATAAAGAAGCAATACAGCTGGAAGAAGGTTTAAATGAGCTGAAGGAGAGGGCAGAAAAGAACCCCGGCAGTAATTTTATCAATAACGCCATAAAGGGGTTTGAGTTAAAGCTTGCAAAGCTGCGACAGCCTTTTAAATACGCTTACCGAATTGAAAAGCAGATATACAAGACGGGGGTACGCAAAGGGCGTGTTAATTGGCATTTTCACCTTTTTATCACGGGTGGGCTTTCCGCCCGCTTGCTTGAAGATATGTGGCCCAAGGGTATACGCGTCAACTGCAACAACTACCGTCCCGACAAGTTCGGGCCCGGCGCCGCCGCCAGCTATATGTGCAAGGAAGCTGTGGGA
Source organism: Eubacteriales bacterium (assembly GCA_045604285.1). Classification (GTDB taxonomy): domain Bacteria; phylum Bacillota; class Clostridia; order Oscillospirales; family CAG-382; genus SIG636. The sequence goes on along the minus strand of JAZUNS010000007.1, from coordinate 2,497 downwards.
GCGGCACGGTTCAGCTATTCCCGCAACCTGGAAAAGCCTGTGGAAAAAGTGAAGACAGGCAGGGTAAGCAAAGGCTCCGTGTGCAAAATGGCAACTCAGCGCATTGACGATAGAGAGTACTGGGAAAAGCGGTACAAGGGTTACCGCTTCGTACGCTGCTACAGCAGATATAACGAATATAACGGGCATTGGTACGTGTCGGTAGTAATGTACCGCACGGAAGACTTACCGCCTCAATGGGATGTGCCCGACTGGATTACGGAGGACGGAGCTTAATATGTCAAAGCTTAATGCATCATATATGGGATATAGCAACCGTGAGGCAGGTGCGGTGTTTGAAGACCTTATACAGACTGCCTTAGGGTGGTACGAAGCCAAAGGTATTGCCAAGGTGGAGAAAACGCCCGAGCCTATGCGGCCGCTCAGCAAGCCTAACGGGAGGGGGCGGTTTCTTGCCTGCTTTACAAAGCAAGCCCAGGCGGATTATGCCGGCACGATGTCGGACGGGCGCTCGGTGCGTTTTGAAGCCAAACAAACCGACACCGAAAAGGTCGCCTACAGCCGTCTTACAGAAACACAGCTGGAAGATTTAGACGCACATCAAAAATTGGGTGCGCTGTGCTTTGTGCTTTTGTGCTTCGGTACCGACCGCTTCTACCGTATCCCTTGGGGTGTTTGGAAAAATATGAAAAAGATTTTCGGGCACATGTATGTTACCGAAGACGAGATAAGTAATTACCGTGTTCCCTTTGATAACGGTATAATACGGATTTTCGGCCCTACTACGGTGTCAAACAATGAAAATAATTCTTCGAAAAAATCAGAAAGGACAGAAAAATGAACAGCAATAATCTTGTATACATATCAGTGGAGGAGCTATATCCACATCCCGACAATCCAAGAAAGGAGCTGGGAGATCTTACCGAACTTGCAGAAAGTATTAAGTCTAAAGGTATTATGCAGAACTTGACCGTAGTGCCTCGGTCAGAGGGCGGCTACACGGTAATAATCGGCCACAGGAGAAGCGCAGCGGCGAAGGTTGCAGGGCTTGAGAGTGTGCCGTGCGTGGTAGTGGAAATGTCAGAGCGTGAGCAAGTAGCGACTATGTTGCTTGAGAATATGCAACGTGTTGACCTTACGGCTTATGAGCAAGCGCAGGGCTTCCAAATGATGATGAACCTGGGCGAGAGCGTAGAAAGCATTTCCGAAAAGACTGGCTTTTCTCGAAGCACGGTAAAGCGTAGGCTTAAAATGGCTGAACTTGATGCGGATACGTTACGACAAATTTCAGCACAACGCCAGCTCTCTATCGGGGACTTTGACAAGATCGCACAGATAGAGGACATTGACAAGCGGAACGAGCTCCTGCGTGACGTTGGCACTAATAATTTTGAACAAGCTTTTAACCGTGCGCTGAAGCGACAGAAGGTTGACCGTGCTTTGCCTTTCGTAAAGAACGCAATAAAGGCTCTAAAGGGAAAGAAAATTGAGCGTAGTGAGACTTACAGTGGCAAATATACAAAAATCCTTGAGGTGGAGCTTAAAGACTTCAAGGAAGGAGACATGCTTAAAATTCCCAAGAAACACGAGGGGCAAAAACTCTTTTATTATCTCGATGAAAGTTGGGGCGAGCTGAAGGTATATATACTCGCACCGAAAGCGGCGCCGGTGAAGCGTTCAAAAGAAGAGATAGAAAGAGAAAAGCGTATCAAGGAGGCACATGCTACTCTTGAGGCTCTCACAGCCGAGGCGTACGAGCTTCGTTACAAGTTCGTAAAGGAATTAAAGCTGACAAAGGCGAACGAGGGTGCAATCAGAGAGGGCGCTGTTGTAGCTTTATTAGCAGAACAAAACTTTTACAACAGCAATTTAAATAAGCGCGAGATATACGAGAAAAACATAGGGGTTGAGGAAATAAAAGGCGTTTATGACGCAAATATAATATTCGAGAAAACGCTGGCAGCCTATCGCTCCGATACAAAGCGCACTTTGCCTTTGATTATTTATGTTTCCTTTAGTGATACGAATACCGAGTGCTTCTACACAAAGTGGAAAAGCGAGTATCCGCAGCATAAAGAAAACAAACGACTTTCCCAGCTTTATGCGTGGCTTGTATCCTGTGGATACGAGATGAGCGACGATGAGCGAATGCTGATGGACGGTACCCACCCGATATTCAAAAAATGAGCACAGGACGAATCCGAAAAAACAGCGCCCCGCTGTCGCAGGGCGCTGAAAATCATTCTTATGCGTCTTCGCCGAAGAGAACCTTCTGCAGATTGTACACACCGTTGGGCTTGCCGGGCAGCAGGCGGGCCATGTGCAGTGCGCCATTGACGAAGATCTGGCGGCTGGCCGCACGATGGGTGAACTCCAGTTCCTCGTCGGGGCCGAAGAAATGGACGGTATGAGTGCCGGCCACGGTACCGCCGCGCAGAGCGTGGGTGCCGATCTCGTCCTTCGTCCGCTTGCCGGTGTTGCCCTCGCGGCCGGAGAC
>JAZUNS010000006.1:0-7464 GCA_045604285.1 Eubacteriales bacterium | reverse complement strand
ATTTGTGCGTAGAGCTTTGCCGTGCCTTCGGCGGGGATGAAAAGGCGGCGCTTGCCTACGGTGCTGCGCTGGAGTTTATGCAAACCGCTTCTTTAATACACGACGATTTGCCTGCCATGGATAACGACGATTTCAGAAGAGGCAAGCCCTCCAACCACAAGGCGTTTGGTGAGTACACCGCCATCCTTGCGGGGGATGCCCTTATTATAGAAAGCTTTTATGCCGCAGCCACCAACCCCCTGTGCAGCGGCGCCCAAAATGCCCGGGCGGTGGCGGTGCTTTCCGCCGGTACGGGCGTTGACGGTATGTGCGGCGGGCAACAGTTGGATTTGCATATAGAGGGCAGCGTTTGCGACGGAGAAAAGCTTAAAAAGACCCACAGCCTTAAGACCGTGGCGCTTATGCGGGCGTCGGTGGCAATGGGGTGTATTGCAGCAGGTGCTACCGCCGAGCAAAAAGAGCTGGCAGACCGCTTTGCCCGTGACCTTGGGCTGGCGTTTCAGATAAAGGATGACATACTGGATGAGGAATCCACCGCAGAGGCGCTGGGTAAAACCCCCGGCAAGGATGCGGCGGCAGGCAAAAACACCTACGTTACCCTTTACGGACTTGATACGGCAAAGGAAATGGCGAGGCAGTACAGCCAAAGCGCCGTGACAACCGCCAAGGAAATAGGCGGCGAAAGCGGCAACAGATTGCTTATGCTTTGTGAATATTTACTGGAAAGAAACAATTAAAATTGTCTAATATACAGAAAATGTCCCTACGCTATTGCATTTTTATGCATTTAGTGTATAATAGTTTTGGTGACTTATGAGCATTCTTGAAAAATTGAGTTCTCCTGCGCCCTTAAAGCGCATGAGCATTGATGAATTAAATAACCTTGCCGAGGAGCTAAGGCAAAAGCTGCTTGAGGTTGCCATTAAAAACGGTGGCCATTTGTCCTCTAATTTGGGGACGGTGGAGCTGACCGTGGCACTTCATTCCGTCTTTTCTTCTCCTGAGGACAGAATCATTTGGGACGTGGGACACCAGGCGTACGCCCATAAGCTGCTTACGGGCAGGTATAAGGATTTTGATACCTTAAGGGAGTACGGCGGCATCTCAGGCTTTCCCCGTCGGCGAGAGAGTGCGCACGACAGCTTCGGTGCGGGTCACGCCAGCACCTCTATTTCTGCGGCGTTGGGGCTTGCCACCGCCGATAAGCAGGCGGGCAAGCGCAACTATACCGTTGCCGTTGCAGGCGACGGTGCCTTTACCGGCGGCATGATATACGAGGCGCTTAACAACATAGACCAAAAGGGACTTAGGCTTATAGTAGTGCTTAACGATAACGAAATGTCCATATCACCCAACGTGGGCAGCGTTAACACTTATTTGGGCAGGCTGAGAAGCAGCCCCCGCTATTTGGGCTTTAAGTACAGGCTTAAAAAGTTTTTTGCCGCCATCCCCTTGGTGGGCAAGCCGCTTACCAGGTTCAGCCGTGGCGTTAAGAATTTTGTAAAACGTCTTGTGTGGCGTGATAATTTGTTTGAAAACCTGGGGCTTCACTATTACGGCCCCGTTGACGGCTACGACATAAAAAGACTGCAGGGCGTTTTAAGGGACGCCATGGAGGATAGGTCTGTAAGCATAGTACACGTGCGTACCAAGAAGGGCAAGGGCTATGACCTTGCCGAGGCACAGCCGGATAAATACCACGGCGTACCCAAGGGCGGCGTGTTTAAGGACGGAAAAAGCTTTTCCTCGGTATTCGGCGAGATAATGGCGCACCGTGGCGGCGAGGATAAAAAGCTGTTTGCGGTTACCGCCGCAATGGGCGATGCCACCGGGCTTAGGGAGTTTTCACAAAAGTATCCCGACAGATTTACCGACGTAGGCATTGCGGAGGAGCACGCCCTTACCTATTGTGCGGGGCTTTCCGCAGGGGAAATGCACCCCGTTTTTGCGGTATATTCCACCTTTGCCCAGCGTGCCTACGACCAGCTTATACACGATGCGGCGTTGCAGGGCCTGCCTATGATACTTGCCTTGGATAGGGCGGGCATAGTGGGTGAGGACGGCCCCACCCATCACGGGCTTTTTGACGTGGGCTTTTTGCTGCAGACCCCGGGGGTAGAGCTTTATTCTCCCGAGTGCTATGGGGATATGCGCTTTGCCATGGCAAAGGGCTTTGAGTTCGGTGCGATTACCGCCGTAAGATATCCCCGCGGCGGTGAGGAAGACTACGACCGCAGCATATATACTCCTGCCGACGGCGGCAATATGTTTTACGCCGATTTCGGCAATAATCCCCAAGTAGCAATTATAAGCTACGGCAGGCTTTGCGGTAACTGTATCCGCAGCGCAAGGCTGTTGGCACAGCAGGGCATAGGCGTCCGTGTAATCAAGGTTTTAAGGCTTAAGCCCCTTAGCTGTAACGTGCTTTTTGATATTCTAAAGCCTTGCTCTCTTCTGTATTTTGCCGAGGAGGGTATGCGCAGCGGCGGCTTTGCCGAGCGTGCTGCGGCAACTCTTACGGAAAAAGAAGAGCTTAAGGATAAAAGGCTTATTATCAGAGCTGTAGAGGATAGATTTGTACCCCACGGCTCTATGAACAGGCTGTTTGAGGATTGCGGCTTTCTGCCGGAGCAAATGGCTGAAGAAATAGTAAGGGAACTAAAATAAATGGAAAAACAAAGGGCAGATGTGGCACTTTGTCTTGCGGGGCTTTGCGACAGCCGCAGTAAGGCAAAATCGCTTATAAAAGAGGGTACGGTGCTGTGCAACGGCACACCGGTGGAAAAACCGTCGGAGCTGTTACCTGCAGACTGTGTTCTTACCCTTAGTGCCGATGCCTCCATGGACGTATCAAGGGCGGGGCAAAAGCTGCGTGCCGCACTGGGTGCCTTCGGCGTAGACCCAAGGGGCATGACCTTTGCGGATATAGGCGCCTCTACGGGCGGTTTTACCCAATGTCTGCTGGAGCAGGGCGCAGTAAAGGTCTTTGCCGTGGACGTGGGCCGTGACCAGCTGCACAAAAGCCTCAGGGAGGACCGCAGGGTGGTAAATATGGAGGGCATCAACGCCAGAGAGCTTACGGCGGAGGATTTTGACGCAAAGCTTCAAGGTGCGGTAATGGACGTTTCCTTTATATCCCAAACCCTTATATATCCCGCCTTGGCACGGATACTGCCAACGGGTGCGCCCCTTATAACCCTTGTAAAGCCTCAGTTTGAGGTGGGCAGGGAAAACGTGGGCAAAAACGGCATAGTAAAGGACAAAAACGGCAGCCTTTTAGAGGCGGTGCTTCTTAAAATACGGCTTGCCGCCGAGGATAACGGCTTTACCCTTGTTAAGGTTATTCAGTCCCCAATAAAGGGCAGCAAGGGCAATACAGAGCATTTAGCGCTGTTTTACAAGAAATAATCAGGGGTGATACGATGATACGCAAGGTTGCGTTAATACCCAATACAAGTAAAAGCGGCGCTTTGCGTTGTGCGCTTAGGGTTTCGCAGATATTGGAGGGGAAGGGAATCTCCTCCGTGGCGGAAACCAGCCGTGCCGAGATGTTTGCCGCCCTGGGCGGTAACGTTGCCGCCGTAGAGGCAGACGCACTTTTTGCGGGCTGTGATGCGGCAATAGTTTTCGGCGGTGACGGTACGGTGCTTTCTGCGGCAAAGCGGGCTGCTGAAGCCAACGTGCCCATAATAGGCGTAAATTTCGGCCACGTTGGATATATTACCGAGCTTGAAGAAAGCGAAATAGATATGCTTGGGCGCCTTGCCACCGGTGACTATCGCATGGAAAAGCGCATGATGCTTGACGTAAGCATCAGCAAAAGCGGCAAACAGCTTTTCTTCTCCCGTGCGTTTAACGAGGCGGCAATAACCAGAGGTATAGTGTCCCGCCTGGCAGACTTTTCCGTGAGCTGTGATGGCGACCTTGTAAGCCATTACAGGGCAGACGGACTTATAATATCTACTCCCACAGGTTCTACCGCTTATTCAATGGCGGCGGGCGGTCCCGTTATAGACCCGTCGGTAGAGGTTATCGCCGCAACGCCTATCTGCTCTCATTCCTTAGAGCTTGCACGCAGTCTTGTGTTTGGCCCCAACTCGGTAATAAAGGTCAGCATTCCGTCGGCACGCAGGGCAGAGGCTGTCGTAACCGTTGACGGCAGGTCATATTTCAGAATAAACGATAACGAGCTTTCCGTTACCGTGAGCAAATCTCAAAAATACGTAAGCCTTATAAGGCTAAAAAATACTCCGTTTGCAACCACGCTGTTTAAAAAATTCGGCGTTGGGGATCAAGGTTAAAAAATCAAGGAGCTTTACTGTATGAAAAAATCTCAAAGACACGCAGCCATTTTGGATCTTATCCAAAGAAAGACCGTTCGCACTCAGGAGGAGCTGTTGGACGAGCTTAAAGCCATGGGCTTTGACACTACCCAAGCCACCGTATCAAGAGATATCAGAGATTTAAAAATTGTAAAAACCTCCGACAAAGGCGGCGGCTATCAATACGCCCCCACCGTACCCGCAAACGACGGCGATTTGGCTGCAAAGCTTAAAACTATTTTTACCGAGGCAGTCTATAAGGTGGATTGCGCCTGTAATATAGTAGTGCTTAAAACCTATGCGGGCATGGGCAGTGCCGCAGGCGTTGCCGTGGACAGTATGCATCTTGAAGGTGTGGTAGGCACCCTTTCCGGTGACGATACCATGCTTATCGTTGCACGCACTTACGAGGACGCAACGGCAATAAGCTCTGTTCTTTCCGGACTTTTAAAATAAATTATTCCGTTAAAAAAGAGGTTTATTATGCTTTCCTCTCTCCACATTGAAAACGTAGCATTAATAAAAGAAACAACGCTGATATTCGGCGAGGGCTTTACCGTGCTTACCGGCGAGACCGGCGCAGGTAAAAGCATCGTTATAGATGCAATCTCTCTTCTTTGCGGTGGCAGAAGCGACCGTGAGCTGATACGCAGCGGGGAAAGCTATGCCTTTGTGGAGGGGTGCTTTGAGGATTTTGACGAGGAAACCCTTATAAAGCTGGAAGAGCTTGGGGTGCATCCCGATGAGGACGGCGCCCTGTATCTAAGCCGCAGAGTTTCTGCCGACGGCAGAAGCAGTGCAAAAATAGGGGATAGGCAGGTACCTTCCTCAAGGCTTAGGTCTGTGGCAGAGCTGCTTATAAACATCCACGGTCAGCAGGATACCCTGCTGTTGGCAGACCGCAACCGCCATTTGCCGCTGTTGGACAGCTATTCCGGCAATAGGGACGTGCTTGCCTTGTACACCCAGCGTTACCGGCGCTATGCCGAGCTTTGCAAGCGGCTGGATGCCCTGCGTGAGAGCGCAAAGGACGCCTCTATGAAAAAAGAAATGATAGAGTATAAGCTTCAAGGGCTTAAAAAGGCACAGCTTCGCCCCGGTGAGGAGGAGACGTTGCTGGCAGAAAGGCTTCGCCTTAGAAGTGCAGAGAAGATTTCTGCCGCAGCCGAGGAGGCTTACGGCGAGCTTTACGGCGACAACCGTTCCGCCGACGAGCGCCTTTATTCGGCAATAAACGCTCTGCAGCGCATTAAGGACGCCCTGCCCGAGGGCGCAGAGCTGCTTGAAAGACTTGAAAGCGTAAAATGTGAGATAGACGATATTGCCGACACCCTCCGCTCCGCCGCCGAGACCGACGCCGACAGCGCCGCAGAACTGCTGGATAGAGTGGAAAACCGCTTGGAGGTCATCTCTGTGCTTAAGCGCAGGTTCGGCACGGATTTCGATGGGCTTCTTACCGCTCGTGACGGGCTTTTAAAGGAGCTTGAAACCATAGAAAACAGCGATAATCTTATAGAGGATTTAGAGGAAGAGAAGCACATCGCCTACGATGCGCTTACCAACGCCGCCGCCCATCTAAGCGCAGGCAGAAAAGCTGCCGCCCAACGGATGGAGACCGAGATAGCCGCCTGCCTTGAAGAGCTGGATATGCCCTCGGTAACCCTTAAGGTGGATATAGTGCCTAAGGCACCGTCACCCGATGGCTGTGACGAGGTAGAGCTGCTTATTTCCGCCAATGCGGGCGAGGCACCCAAGCCTTTGTCAAAGATCGCCTCCGGCGGTGAGCTTTCCCGCATAATGCTGGCGTTTAAGACGGTAACGGCAGATGCAACACCCATGGGCACCATGGTGTTTGACGAGATAGATACGGGCATCTCCGGCAAAACCGCCCAAAAAACGGGCGTGGCGCTAAAGGGGCTTACCAACCGCGGCATACAGGTCTTTTGCGTTACCCATTCCGCCCAGATAGCCGCCTTGGCAAATACCCACCTGCTTGTGCGTAAGCAAAGCAACGAGGGCAGAACTCTAAGCTACGTAAAAGCGCTGGATAAAGAAGGGCGCATAGAAGAAATAGCACGCATAATCGGCGGTATAAACGTGGGCGTCGCCGCAAGAGAAGCGGCGGCAGAGCTTCTTACCCAGGCAGAAAAGCTATGAGATACAAAAAACTTAAAATTATCGCCACCCTTTGTGCAACCCTGGGATGGCTGTGGTTTATCTTTTCCAATTCATTAAAAAGCCGCAGCGTATCCGCCCAACAAAGCGAGGGGGCAGAAAGCTTTTTAAGACGGCTGCTCAGCTCTTTGGGCTTTTCGGGGGATATAGAAAGCATTGCGGAAATAGTGGTGCGTAAAAGCGCCCACGTTTTTGAATTTTTTGTGCTTTGCATCCTTTTGTATCTTTTGTTATACCTGCTGTTTGCGGGGCGAAAGGAGATAGTTGCCGTGTCGGCAGGTGTTGCTGCCGTTTGCGCCGCCACTGACGAAACTCTTCAGATCTTCTCCCACAGGGGGGCTTCGGTAAAGGACGTGCTTATCGACTGTATCGGCGTTGCCGCAGCGGTGGTACTGATATATTTCGTAAGAAAAAAGCATCGAAAACCATAATAGGTAATCGGTGCTTTTTGTGTTGCCCTTGTTTTTAATAACCGCTTGACGGAAAAGCAAAGCCGTGCTATAATCATCGTTGGCTTGTTGCCAAAAAACAGGTTCGGAGTGTATTTTATGGATAATAAAAGAAGCAGCTTTACCGGCAAAATAGGTTTTGTTTTGGCGGCGGCGGGCTCTGCCGTCGGGCTTGGCAATATCTGGCGTTTTCCGTATTTGGCAGCTCAGTACGGCGGCGGTATATTTTTGCTGGTATATATAATTCTTGCCGTAACCTTTGGCTACGCACTTATGTGTGCCGAAATAGCCATAGGCAGAAAAACCGGTCAAAGCGCTATAGGCGCCTTTTCCTCCTTGAACAAAAAGAGTAAGTTTATAGGCGTTTTGGCGTCGGTGGTTCCCGTGCTTATACTGCCTTATTACTGTATTATAGGCGGCTGGGTAACCAAGTATTTCACCGTGTTTGCGTCAGGCGGTATGCAAAATGCAGCAACGGAAGGCTTTTTTAAGTCCTTTAGGGCAGAAACCTGGGAGCC
>JAZUNS010000005.1:0-18725 GCA_045604285.1 Eubacteriales bacterium | reverse complement strand
CAGGGTTTGTCATCAGCTTGCCGCCTGCGGCATAAAGCCGCAGGCGTTTTTTTAAAGTATATTTGCCGTAGCGTTGGCTTTGTAGTTGTTCATGCCGATGGTAAGGCAACGGTCTGCCTCTTCATCTCTGCAATCAAAATAAAGGCGCTTCCACTCCAGCTCGTCGATGCGCTGAATTTTGCCTTTGAGATAATCGTTAACGGTTCTTTCAGCCGCCAGACAGCGCCTTAATACGCCGCCTATTCTTATATCCTGAGTATCAAATCCACCGGGACGGCTTTCCTTCATCCAGCCTGCACGGAAGGCATCGTAAAAGCTTTCGATTCTGTTCCGTATCTCGGGCAATACACGGTTGGCAAGTCTGTCAAGCTCTTCCTTGTTGTCTTTGTCGTAGGCTTCTTTAAGCTCTACGCCTACGGTACTCTTCAGCTCAAGCACCGAGCAAAGCTTTGCCTGCACGTCAAACAGATAACTAAAGGGGCTGTTTTTATCGGCAAGGGCAGCAAGCTCATCTGCACAGCTCTTGTAAAAGGCGGGGAAGTCGCCGTTGGTATGTTTATCAAACATCCCCTTAAGCACGTCGTTATAAAACAGATACTTGGTGGGATTTGCGTAAGGAGTGCGATTATCGGCGGGTGTAACCGAAGGGCGGCACAGGGCAAAGAACTCCTCTACGCTGTATCCGCAGGCGGCAAGGGTGTTTTCCTCAGCCAGCGCCTCTGCCTCGTCATCGGGGGCAAGTCTGTGGGCGCCGTAAAGGGCAAGCACGGGTAAAATGCAGGCAGAAAGGCAGTCTGCACCGTCATCGCCCCAGCAGGTAGCCAAGGCTTGCTTTACACCTCTTGCTTTAACTTCCTCAAGCACCATCTGGGATACTCGCCAGCTATGGTTTATGGATGGGGTAAAACCGCTCCATTTCCAAGCGCCGCCCGCAAAGGCTATTTCGTTATCAAACATAAAGTGCTTGTCAAGCTGCTTTACGTACTTTTCTCTTTCTGTGCTGTAATAGTCCCAGTAGACAAGGGTAACGTTCTTTGGCACCTTTGCAAGCAGGTCGGCGTCTATACCTTCGTCATTGTAATAGCCGCCAAAGGCTATGCGGAAGAACATATCGCTCCACATCATGGGCTTAAAGCCGTATTTTTCGCAAATATCCGCAACCCGCTTAAGGTGACGGCACATTATATCAAACTTCGGCTCGGCACCGTGCTTGTCAAGATGCTTGCCCCTGCCCAGACAATGGGCTTCGTCCATACCTATATTTATATATTCGGTGGTGCATACGCCTCGCCATGCGGCTATCATTTTTTCTATAAGCTCGTAGGTCTTTTCTTCGTCTGCAAGCATGGTGTCGCCCCAGTCTACAATAGAGCTGTAGCGATACCAGCGCAGTGCCTGATTAAGGTGGGCAAGGGTTTGTATGCAGGGTACTACCTCAACGCCGAAGTCGGCGGCAAAATCGTGTATTTCTTTGATCTCAGCCGCCGTATATCTGTCACGCATATATCCAAAATACGGCTCGCCCTCAATCTCAAAGGTATCTTCGTTATAAAGGTACAGACAGTTAAGTCCAAACGCTGCGCTGTACGCCACGTATTCTTTTATTTGGGTAAGGTTGGTTACCGAGTTTCTTGAATTGTCAAGCATAGGGCCGCAAAGCTCAAAATTATTATTATAGCTTTTTGCAAAGCCTGCTTTTTTGCTTGCCATCATAAAGGCGCCGCAAAAAACGTCTGCCTTGGCGCGGTAGGTTATTTTCGCCTCGCACTCACTAAGGGCAACGGAAAAAACTTCGCCCTTTACGGCGTAAAGAGGTGTGCCGTCCTCGGCAAGGCTTATTAAGCCTATATTTGCCATATAATCAAGCTGGGGCTTAAAAGGAATGGTGCTTTCGGTAAGTTTGTAGCTAATCATTATATCCTCCGTCTTAATGGGCGGCAAGGGCTGCCGCCGCTGTTTTCTTAAGCTCTTCCACTGCTTCCGCAGGACTTATTATGGTTATGTCACCGCCAAACCCAAGCACCCAGCCGTAAAATACGGGGCTTAGTATAAGCTTGGCTGTAAGCTCAAAGTAACCGTCGTCCCCAAGCCTAAAGGGAACGTCCTTACCAAAACGGTCTATTATTACCCCTGCAAGACTATCCTTGCACCTTAGGGTTACGTATCGTTCGTCACCGCCGAACATACCGAAAAGCTTGTCGGTATAAGAAGCGGCGTCAAAGCCTTCAACGTCGGTGCGTTTACGCTCGGTAATCTCAATGCCAAGCATTTTGTCCACACGGTAATGGCGTATGCTGCAGCTTTCCTCGTCGTGGGCAACAAGATAGTAATATTCGTCATCCCAGCAAAGGGAGAGGGGGCTTATAACGTAAGCCTTGCCGTCGTGGCGCAAAACCTTCTCCTTGTGCCTATCGTGATCAAAATACTTAAAGCTTATCTGCCTATCCTTGGCTATGGCGTTATGTATGGCGTCAACGCTGTAAAATATGGTTTCGTCCATATTTTTTATTCTGCCGTTTACCTGCACCTGGCGGGCAAGGGTTTTGCCTTGGTATTCGCTGGTAAGTGATGCAAGCTTTTTTATAAGCGCCGCACTTTTCTTTTGGGTTATAAAGCGAGAGCTTTGCACGGCATCGGTCAAAAGTATAAGCTCTGACAGTTCAAAGCTTCTGGAAAGCAGGCGATACCCGCCGTTTTTACCTTTATCAACCTGTATATCATAACCAAAGGCGCAAAGCTGGTCTATATCGTCATACAGCGTTTTTCGCTCGGCTTTAATGCCGTAGCTTGCCAACAGCTCTAATATTTTTGCGGTAGAAAGCCCGTGCTCTTCATCGGTACGCTCTGCCAAAAGCTTAAGCACGTATAAAAGACGTTGCTTTTGTCCGCTTTCCTTGCTCATGTTTTCACCCACCTTTTACGCAAAAGACCTTACGTATCCACAATAGCACACATAAGGTCTTTTTGCAAGTATCAGTTGTTAAAATAGGGGCGCAGTTTTCTGAACATTACCGTGTCCCCTCTAAGAATATACCTAAGCTTTTCGCCGTTTTTGTACTTTACAAGAACGGTGTACTCGCTGTCCTCCGGCAGGGGGCGTTTCCCTTCGGCGTTATAGGATACTTGCTTAAGCACACGGGCGTCCTCAACACCGCCTTTTCGCTCTATCACGGCACCCGCCTTTCTGCGAAAATACCCGGTTGCAACCGCACCGATGCAAAGGCCGAAAATGCCTGCCCAAACCTTGCCCGTAAGCAAAAACAGGGCTATTGCCGTTAAAATACTGTAGATCATAAAAAACCTCCTAAAAACTTTATTGCTTTCAGCAAGGCTATTATGAAACATTTTGTGGGTAATAAAACGGACTTTTAATTAAAATAAGCGGGGCTGTTTGTGCCCCGCTTATTTATATATCTTTATTCTCTTATATATCCTTATATATCTTCATTCTCTTTATTAATTTCTTTATTCTCTTTATTAATTCCGTTTACAGAGGATTCCAAGCCTGCAATCATGCCGTTAAAAGCGCTTTCCAGATCGGAAAACAAAGTTTCCACCCCTTGCTTCAGCTCATCGCCAAACAAGTCGCTTTCGATATTTTCCTCCAAAACGTCATTGTCCTTTTTCTTAACAGAATCCTCCAGATCCTCTAATATATCGTTAAATGAATCTTCAAGCTCTGAGAAAACTGCTTCGCTGTCAAAAATCTCATCGGGTTCTTCTTCAAGTGCATCGGGCATCTTAGCGTTAAAGCCCGGTACCTGAAGGTGCAGATCGCTTTCCTTATCGGCGCTGCCCGGCTCAAAGGTTACTTGGGTAACAAGGCATCTGGCAGTAACCCTTTTAATCTTTTGCTCTTTATCTTTTTCTACCTTTATTTTGTAGGGAACGAAAAGTGCGGCTACGGCAGCCACCTTAAGCCAAGTAGGTATAAGCTTGTCCTTTGCCATGTTACAATCCTCCGTTTAATATTTTACGCAACCATTATATCATCTTTTATCGTGTATGGCAAGTATTTTTTTACTCAAGTTTTTCTTGTGCAAAATTTTGTACTTTCCGGCACCCACCGTTGCCATAAGGCAAATGCTGTCAACCCTCCAGCTAACCTCGGGTACGAAAACAAGGGGCTCACACGCTGCCTTAAAGCGCCGCACAACGGTTACGTGGGGCACAAACCTTTTTTTGTCAAAGCCCACGCCTTCCGCCTCCAATTGTTTGCAAAGTGCTTTTTGAAGCTCAAAAAGGGCAGGACAGTCTTTTACGGAAACGTAATGGGTGTTTTCAAAGCACCCCGCTTTGTCAAGGGTAAGGGTAAACAGCGGGGCAAGGGTTTTGTTTATGGCGGCTATAATAGGCCGGGCAGATTCCGTTTCCCCCACGAAAGCAAGGGTTATATGGTACGAATCCTCGGGGCAAAAGCTGCCGTCACCAAAAAATCTCAACCCATTTGCCACCGATGCAACCGCTGTTTTTGCGTCGGGGCTTAAATCTATTGCAATAAAAAGTCTCATAACAGCTCCTCGGTAGTTTTTCGGCTATATTATACAAATTAAAAATATTAAAAGCAACTGTTTCCACAATATTTTTGTTGACTTTAGCAGAATGGTGGAGTACAATATTAAACGGACGGAATTTTACTTCGGAGGAGGATAATATAATATGTGTAATTGCAAACATTCCCAAAGCGATCTGTCCCTTTTAGAGTCTGTACTCGAACGTTACGGCGGTGACAGCGGTAACCTGATAACCGTTTTGCAGAAGGCTCAGGAGATTTACGGCTATCTGCCCGTTGACGTTATATATCATATTGCAGAAAATACAAACAGCACCCCTGCAAAGGTAATGGGGGTTGCCACGTTTTATACCCAGTTCAGACTTAAGCCCGTGGGTAAGCATCTTATAATGCTTTGTAAGGGTACCGCCTGCCACGTTAACGGTGCCGACGGTATAGAAAAAGCGATATGCGAGCATTTGGGCATTGAAGACGGCGGCACCACCGACGACGGTTTGTTTTCCCTTAAAAACGTGGCGTGCCTTGGCTGTTGCAGCCTTTCGCCCGTTATGATGATTGACGATTCTACCTACGGCTCTCTCACCCCTGCCAAGGCGGTAGAGATACTTGAGGGCTTAAGAAAGGAGGCTGCAGAATAATGCGTATAGTAGTAGGTCAGGGTAGCTGCGGTCTTGCCGCAGGCGCTGCCCGCGTTTACGATTCTATCCTTTCGGCAAGAAAGTCAAACGCCGATTTTTCTCTTGAAATTACCGGCTGTATCGGTATGTGTTATCTTGAGCCTATCGTTGATATTTACGAAGGCGATACCCTAATTAAGCGCCTGGTGCGTGTAAAGGCAGAGGACGGCGCCCGTATAGCAGCAGCTGTTTCGGCAGGCTCTGTCGAGGCTTTGGCTGATATAGAAATATCTGCAGAGGACAGAAGCTTTTTAGAGCTTCAGACCCGTATAGCCCTTCGCAACTGCGGTATTATCGATCCCGATAAGCTTGAAGCTTACGAGGCTAAGGGCGGCTATGCAGCACTCCGCAAGGTGCTTGGCGGCATGACTCCCGAAGACGTAATAGAAGAAATAAAGGTTTCCGGCCTGGCAGGCAGGGGCGGCGCAGGCTTCCCCACTTGGTTTAAGTGGAATGCGGCAAGAGCTTCGGCAGGCGACAAAAAGTACCTAATTTGTAACGCTGACGAGGGCGACCCCGGCGCCTTTATGGACAGAGCAGTAATAGAAAGCGACCCCCACACCCTTATTGAGGGTATGCTTATCGGCGCTTACGCCATAGGTGCAAGCGAAGCGGTGGTTTACGTTCGTGCCGAGTATCCTCTTGCCATTAAGCGTCTTGAAAAGGCAATTGCAGACGCTACCGAAAAGGGCTATTTGGGCACTAATATTTTGGGCAGCAATTTCTCCTGTACCATGCGTATTAAGGCAGGCGCAGGCGCCTTTGTATGCGGTGAAGAAACCGCACTTATAGAAAGCCTTGAGGGTAAGCGCGGTATGCCCCGTCTTAAGCCTCCTTTCCCTGCACAAAAGGGCTACAACGATCTGCCCTCTAACATAAATAACGTAGAAACCTTTGCTAACGTTGCCTGGATAATCGTCAACGGAGGTCAGGCGTTTTCCGCCATGGGTACCGAAAACAGCAAGGGTACCAAGGTGTTTGCCCTTACGGGTAAGATAAACCGCGGCGGTCTTGTGGAAGTCCCCATGGGTAAGACTTTGCGCCACGTTATCTACGATATCGGCGGCGGCATCCGCAACGGCAAGGCGTTTAAGGCAGTACAAATGGGCGGCCCCTCCGGCGGCTGTATCCCCGCAAGCCTTCTCGATACGGTTATCGACTATAAGTGCCTCGGCGCAACGGGCGCAATAATGGGCTCCGGCGGTATGGTAGTTATGGATGAAGATACCTGCATGGTAAATATGGCAAGATTCTTTCTTGATTTTACCGCTAAGGAATCCTGCGGCAAGTGCATCCACTGCCGTATAGGTACAAAGCGTATGCTTGAAATACTTACCCGCATTACCGAGGGCAACGGTCAGGACGGCGACGTAGAGCTGCTTACCGAGCTTTGCAACGGTATCAAGGACGGCGCTCTTTGCGGTTTGGGTCAGACTGCACCCAACCCCGTACTTACCGCAATCAAGTATTTTAAAGAAGAGTTTGATGCCCACGTTAACGAGGGCAGATGTCCCGCAGGGGAATGTGCGGCGCTTCGTAAGTACAGCATCGATGCGGAAAAATGCGTTGGCTGTTCTTTGTGCTCTCGCAATTGTCCGGTTGGCGCAATAAGCGGCAAGATTAAGGAACACTTTGTAATAGATGCCGAAAAGTGCATTAAATGCGGTAAGTGCGCTACCGTTTGCCGTTTCGGCGCAGTTAAAATCGGTTAATGGGGGATATAAATATGGAAAAAATTAAAATTACGATAAACGGAATCCCCTTGGAAGGTACAAAGGGCGAAACCATATTGCAAATCGCACGCAGGGGCGGCATAGAGATTCCCACCCTTTGCGAAAGCGAGCTTGTTAAAAACTACGGCGCCTGCGGCCTTTGCGTGGTAGAGGCAAAGGGTATGCCTAAGCTTATGCGCGCCTGCTCTACGGTGGCAAGCGACGGTATGGATATAGATACCAACAGTCCCAGAGCTTTGGCGTCCCGTAAATTAGCATTGGAATTTTTGATGAGCGACCACGACGGCGACTGTAAGGGTCCCTGCCATCTTAATTGCCCCGCCGGTACCGACGTTCAGGGCTACGTTAAGGCGATAGCTCAGGGCGACGATGCAGAGGCTGTAAGACTTATCAGAGAAAAGCTGCCCCTGCCCGCATCCATAGGCAGGGTTTGCCCTCATCCTTGTGAAAAGGCTTGCCGCAGAAAATATGTGGAGGAGGCTATCTCAATAGCCCAGCTTAAGTTCTTTGCGGCTGACAGAGTTCTTAAGGAAGAAGAGCCTGAAATGAGCTTGCCCGCATCCACGGGTAAAAAGGTTGCAATAATCGGTGCAGGCCCCGCAGGTCTTACCGCAGCTTACTATCTGGCAAAAAAGGGTCACGGTGTAACCGTTTACGAGGCCATGCCCAAAGCAGGCGGTATGCTTCGCTACGGTATACCCGAATACCGTCTGCCCAAGGCAGTGCTGGATAGGGAAATAGAGCATATTAAAAAGACCGGCATAGATATACGCTGCGGCGTATCCATCGGCAAGGATATAAGCTTTGCAGAGCTTAAGGCGCAGAACGATGCCGTTATAGTTGCCATAGGCGCATGGACTGGTACCAAGGTAGGTTGCCCCGGCGAAGAGCTTAAGGGTGTTTACGGCGGTATCGAGTTTTTGCGCACCGTAGCGGAAGGTAACCCCGCTTCCTTGGGTGATAAGGTAGTTATTGTCGGCGGCGGCAACACCGCTATGGACGCCTGCCGCAGTGCGGTAAGATTGGGCGCTAAAGAGGTAACGGTGGTTTACCGTCGTACTGAGAAAGAGATGCCCGCAGAAAAGATAGAAATAGAAGAGGCAAAGGAAGAGGGCGTAAACTTCCGCTTCCTTGTTAACCCCTGCGAGCTTGTAGGAGAGGGCGGTGTGCTTAAGTCCGTAAAGCTTCAGGTTATGGAACTTGGCGAGCCTGACGCAGGCGGCAGAAGAAGCCCCGTACCCGTAGAGGGTAAATTTGAATATATCGAAGCCGACAGCTTTATAGCCGCTATCGGTCAAAAGGTAAACGTAAAGGGCTTTGAAGAGCTTGAGCTTAATCGCAGGGGCATTATTTCCGCCGACGAAAACAGCTTCCGTACCAGTGTTGAAGGCGTATTTGCCATCGGTGACGCTACCAATAAGGGTGCAAGCATAGCAATCGAAGCAATCGGTGAGGCAAACCGTGCCGCAGAGGTGGTTGATTCCTACCTTAACGGCAACGTTATACCGTACAGAAGACCTTTCGTTTCCGAGCGCAAGGTTGAGGATATCGACTTTTCCGACAAAGAAAAGGCACCCAGAGCAGTTATGCCCACCCGTGCTCCCGAAGAACGCAACAAGGATTTTAAGGAAATATACTTGGGTCTTCCCGAGGACGTTGCAAGGGCAGAGGCAAAGCGTTGCCTTGAATGCGGCTGCCACGATTATAACGACTGTAAGCTTATCCGCTACAGCGATATGTATATTAACGCCCCGGTAAGGTTTGGTGGCGCAAAACGCCGTGCAGAGGCGGAAACCAAGCTTAAGGTTATAGAAAGAAATAACGGTAAGTGTATACTTTGCGGCCTTTGCGTGCGCGTTTGTGACGAGGTGGCAAGGGAAGGCATTCTCGGCTTGGTTGGCAGAGGCTTTACCACCGTTGTTAAGCCCGAGTTTTCCGACGATGCGGCAATAAAAATATGCGCAAGCTGCGGCAAGTGCGTAGAGCTTTGCCCCACCGGTGCATTAAAGAAATTGATTTAGTTTTTAGCAGAGGTCGAAAATGAGTGAAGTTAACTCAGCGGCGACGGCGCCGCAGAAAGAAAATAAAATGGGCACCATGCCCGTGGGCAGGCTGCTGTTTACCATGTCTGTACCTATGATAATATCCATGATAGTGCAGGCACTTTATAACGTGGTTGACAGCATCTTCGTTGCAAAGGTAAGTAAGGACGCATTGGATGCGGTAGGTGCGGCGTTTCCCGTACAGAATATACTTATAGGTGTAGGTACCGGTACCGCCGTGGGCGTTAACGCTTTGCTTTCCCGTTCACTTGGGGAAAAGAAGTTTGAAAGGGCCAATAAAATAGCCGAAAACGGCGTTTTCCTTGCCCTTGTTGCATATATCATCTTTCTTCTTTTCGGCCTTTTCGGGGTGGAAGCCTTTATGGATTCCTGCGATGTAAACGATTCCGTAAAATCCCTTGGTGTGGAATATTTAAGGATAGTTTGTCTGTTTTCCTTCGGCGTATATTTTCAAATAATGTTTGAGCGTTTGTTGCAGGCAACGGGCAGGACGATATTTACCATGTTTACCCAGGGCACCGGCGCTATAATAAACATTATTCTTGACCCTATATTCATATTTGAAAAGGGTGACAACATCTTTGGCTTTACAATGCCCTTCGGCTTGGGGCTTGACGTGGCAGGCGCCGCTTATGCAACCGTTATCGGTCAAATAGCCGCAGCGGTTCTTGCCGTGCTTTTCAACGTGCTGAAGAATAAGGATATTAAGCTTAGACTTCATAGGTTTAAGCCTGAGCTTGGCATAATCGGCAGGATATATTCCATAGGTGTTCCTTCCATACTGATGGTTGCGATCGGTTCTTTTATGACCTATTTTATGCAGAAGATACTTAACGGCTTTGAGGATAAAATGGGCTACACCGTATATAACGTATACTTCAAGCTTCAAAGCTTCTTCTTTATGCCTATGTTCGGTCTTAATAACGGACTTATTCCCATAATGGCGTACAACTACGGTGCGGGTAACCGCAAGCGTATGATGAAAACTCTGCGCATAGCCATGATAGCGGGCTTCTGCTTCCTGGTGGCGGGTTGTCTTACCATGCGCTTTGCCGCCCACGGTTTGCTGGGTGTGTTTGAGCCTACCAATTGCGACCTTACAAGCTTTTACGCCGTTGGCGAAAAAGCCTTGGCTACCATAAGCCTTCACCTGCCTTTGGCAAGCATTTGTATTGTAATAGGCTCGGTTTTCCAGGCCTTGGGCAAGGGCGTAAACTCTATGATAGTTTCTGCTGCCCGTCAGCTCGTGGTGCTTATCCCCGTAGCGTATTTGTTGGCACAAACGGGCAAGGTGGATTCCGTTTGGTGGTCTTTCCCTATTGCAGAGGTAATGTCCATCCTGGTCAGCCTTGTGTTATTCTTCATGCTTTACCGTAAGCGCATAAAGGATATTCCCGACGGCGCACCGGTTTAAGGAGTATTATTGCAATGAATGTAAAAGAGATACTGTCCCACGTGGACCACACCCTTCTTGCGGTGGACGCCACTTGGAACGAGATAAAGGCGCTGTGTGACGACGGCGTTGCCTACGGCGTAGCATCCGTTTGTATACCTCCCTGCTTTGTAAAGCAGGCATCAAGGTATTTGGCGGGTAAGCTTAAGGTTTGTACCGTTATCGGTTTTCCCAACGGCTACAGCGTGGCTGACGTAAAGGCTTACGAGGCGGCTAAGGCAGTTGCCGACGGAGCAGACGAGATCGATATGGTCATAAACGTAGGCGATTTAAAAGCGGGTAAGCTTGACGACGTAGAATCGGAAATACGCCTTGTAAAATCCGCCTGCGGAGACAAGATCCTTAAGGTTATAATAGAAACCTGCCTTTTGACCGACGAAGAAAAAGCCTTGATGTGTGCCGTCTGCGGCAGGGCAGGCGCAGATTATATCAAAACCTCAACGGGCTTTTCCAAGGGTGGCGCAACCCTTCACGACGTTGAGATTTTCGCAAATCACGCACCGTCAGGCCTTAAGATAAAGGCGGCAGGCGGTATTGCCTCTTTAGAGGACGCCGTTGCCTTCCTTAATGCAGGCGCAGACAGGCTTGGTACAAGCCGTATAGTGCGTATAGCTAAGGAGATGGAAAAAAGTGTATAAAAAGCTGGCTCTTTCCGCAATCGACGCCAGAGAAAAAGCCTATGCGCCCTATTCGGGCTTCAAGGTGGGGGCGGCTTTGCTTGGGGCAGACGGCTCCGTATTTCTCGGATGTAATATCGAAAACGCAGCTTTTTCGCCTACGGTCTGTGCCGAGCGTGTTGCGCTTTTCAAGGCAGTAAGCGAGGGTGTGCGTGATTTTACCGCCATAGCGGTGGCAGGCGGTAAGGATAGCGTTACCAAAACGGCACCCTGCGGTGTTTGCCGTCAAGCCTTGGCAGAGTTTTGCAAAAGCGATACCAAGGTGCTTTTGGTAAGCGACTGCTTGGGCAACTATGTTGAAACTACCTTGGGCGCCTTGCTTCCCGCTGCCTTTTCTTCAGAGGATTTAGGAGGATAACGCCGTGCATATTACGGATCTGATTATAAAAAAGCGTGACGGCGGCAAGCTGTCTCAACCGGAAATATCCCAATTTGTTACCGATTATACTCAAGGCCGTATAGCGGATTATCAGGCATCGGCTTTGCTTATGGCAATATGCATTAACGGTATGGATGAGGAAGAAACACAGGCTCTTACCCATGCCATAAAGGATTCCGGCGATACCGTTGACCTATCTCAAATCAACGGCGTAAAGATAGACAAACATTCCACCGGCGGCGTGGGTGACAAAACCACCCTGATAGTTGCCCCCATAGTTGCATCCTTGGGTGTAAAGGTAGCAAAAATGAGCGGCAGAGGCCTTGGGCATACCGGCGGGACCATTGATAAATTAGAGTCAATACCGGGCTTTCGCACCACGTTAAGCAGGGAAGAGTTTTTTGCCGCAGTTAACGGTGCAGGGCTTGCTGTTTGCGGCCAAAGCCAAAATCTTGCCCCCGCAGATAAAAAGCTGTACGCTTTAAGGGACGTAACGGGTACCGTGGAAAATCATTCTCTTATAGTTTCCAGTATCATGGGCAAAAAGCTTTGTTACGGCACCGACGGCATAGTTTTGGACGTTAAGGTGGGCAGCGGCTCCTTTAACAAAAGCTACGATGCGGCAAAAAAGCTTGCGGTCTCAATGGTAAATATCGGCAAGGCAGCGGGCAAAAAAACAGCCGCGCTGCTTACGGATATGGACGTTCCTCTGGGCAGAGCTGTCGGCAACGCTTTGGAGGTTAAAGAGGCTATCGAGGTATTAAAGGGCAGCGGCGATGCAGTGCTTACGGAGCTTTGTATCCACTTGGCGGCAGTAATGCTTCACCTGGGCAGCAAGGGCAGCGTGGAAGAATGTAAAAGCCTTGCCGCAAAGGCATTGGCAGACGGCAGCGCCTTTGATTGTTTTGTAAACATGGTAAAGCTGCAAGGCGGCGATGTAACCTACGTACTGGATCCCCAAAAGCTGCCTACGGCAAAATATATACGCCCGGTATGCTCCGTTGGCAGCGGCTACGTAATCGGCACGGATGCAAGAGAGTACGGCAGGGCAAGTTTGATCCTCGGTGCAGGCAGAGAGCGTAAGGAGGATTCCGTTGACCACGCCGCAGGCGTGTACATAGAAAAAGTCAAGGGTGACCGTGTAGAAGCAGGGGAGACAATAGCGTATTTGCACAGCAACAACAAAAACGCCCTTGCAGAAGCGGAAGATATTATATTAAAGGCAACCCTGTTGGGTCAGGTAGCTCCCGAAGCGACACCCATTGTTAAAGAAGTAATATTGTAAGGAGTTTTAGCGATGGACGAGCTTATATTATCCACCGACGATAAAATGAGAAAAAAAGGCGACCTTATAAGCCTTTCGGTTCTTTTTGCAATATTCACCGTGGTTTTGTGGTTTTTTACCCGCACGGCGGAAACAACCACCTTTTTTGTAACCGAGGGGCTGTTGGTGCTTGCCTTGGGCTTTACGTATTTTAAATCGGCAAAAAACGGCGGCGCCACATTGCACTTTAAGGGTGACAGGCTGGTGATAAAATTTGCAGACGGCAGAAAATATAACATAAGCGACGTTGACCGCAGTTATTTCAGCCTTGTTCAAACCGAAAAGCAAAAGGCGCTGGACGTAGGTACGCTTTCTGTGCAAAGCACTAATTTTAAGGTGCAGTATATAAAGCAATTCTCTTTGCTGCAAAAGTATTTGGAAACTCATTTTGAAAAGCAAGAGCCAAAGGGTATATATTACCTCGATGATGAGGATGAAGAGGAATAATAAAAAGCTCGGCAGCGCCGAGCTTTTTATATGTCAATTTGCTAATTTGTATATAATGCCCTAATTTTATATATGCCTACACAAAAAATAAGAAATATTTTACAAAAATATATTGCAATTTTCCAAAGGTATATGATATAATACAGCATAAGTAGCTGTATATTTAATAGAAAAATACAATTTAGGAGGGAATTTATGAATTACCGCAAGCGTTTAATTTCACTGGTGCTTGTTCTTGCTATGTTAGTGGGCGCGGCAAGCTCTATCAGCATCAGCGGCTTTGCAATAAGCGACGCCGACTTTGTAGCCCCCGAAGTTTTTATACCCGATTATATCAAGCTGCCCGATAACGATTTGCTTACGGATAATCAAACCTTTACCTTGGGCGAAGGCACCCGTAACGAAATTGATTTTACCTCGCAGTTTATAACCTCCGGCAAGGCTAACCGCCCCGGTACAATCAACACTCAGAAGTACATAGTTGTTCACAACACGGGTTCTTACCCCATAACCTCTACTTCTTTGTCTAACCACAATTACGGCAGAACCACAACAGCTTCCGTTTCTTGGCACTACACCTGCGGTAACGATGGCATTTATCAAATGCTGCCCGTTAACGAAAAAGGCTGGCACGCAGGCGGCGACTATTGGACTACTGCTAACTCCGGTGACAGAGTTACCGACGGCTCCAACAGCACCGGTATAGGTATTGAAACCTGCGTTGACGGTTTCCCTGCAGACGCTGCATTCTCCGGCGAACACTGGAACCAGGACGATATGTACGATTGGTACGCAACCCATTATGACGATACCGCTACTTATCTTGCAATGCTGGTTGCTTACCTTTGCGTAAAGCTTAACTTTAACCCCTATACTCAGGTTATAACCCACTATCAAACTGCAGGCAAAAACTGCCCCATGCAGATGAGATACGTTTTCGGTACCAATGCATCCTTTAAGATCGACGGTACTTATTTTAAGGTGTTCAAGGATAGAATGTTAGATTACTATGCAGCCTTCGGCGGCTCCTATATCTCCACCGATACCTGCAAAAACAGCTATTATAACTCCGGCTACACCTATTACAAGCCCGGTCTTTATAAGGCTAATTCTTCCGTAACGGTTTACCGTGCAGGTAACACCGCAACCGGCTCTGTAGGCACTATCGCTTCCGGCACCGTTGTTAACGTAGAAGTTACCGGTTGGAACTGGGGTAAGGTAACCCTTTCCAACGGCACCAAGGGTTGGGTTGCGCTCAGCAGCTTCTCTTACGTAAGAAACGATTATGACTACGGTACTTACAGAACCTCCTCCGGTTCTATAGTAAATGTTACCTCCATAAACGGCAGCACCGCAACCTACAGCGGCGGCACTGCAGACATATCCACCCTTACCAGGGTTTATGCAGTAACCGTTAAGAACGATACCGCCTTCGGCAGCACTACTAAATATCTTGCCAAGGGCGAGACCTTTACCGTTACTGCCCAGGCACCCGTTGCTCCTAACCTTTTCGATATTTGGGAAGTAACCTACGGTATTGCAACCATAACCGATAAAACCGCTTCCACCACCACTGTTAAGGTGCTTAACAGCGATATCACTATCGAAGCTACCTACCGTGACCAATTTGACCTTTCCATCACCTACGGCGTAGGCGGCGGTCGTTATAAGGCAGGCACTGTTGTTGAGATCTCCGCAAGTACCAGAACCGGCTACACCTTTACTCACTGGTCTATTGAAAGCGGCAGCGGCACCTTCGGTGATGCAACCAAGTTCAACACCACCTTTACCATGGCAAGCTGTGATGCAACCATCGTTGCAAATTATGAGACTGCAGGTGAAATCGACACCACCGGTCTTACCAACTACGCTCTTAATAAGTCCTATACAACTACCTGGAAGGGCAGTACAAGCATAACCTATCAGTACACCAACCAGCAGGACACCAACAGAACCAAGCTTACCGACGGCAGCAAGGCTACCGATAGCTATAACACTACCGATACTCCTTACGTATCCTTCCAGGGTACCACCCAAAAGTTCGGTACCACTATCGACCTTGGCACCTCCAGAAACATCCGTATGGTTGCTATTTGCGACTTTGGTGACAGCGGCGGCAGCGTTGGTGACTATCAGTCCAACAGCGCAGAGATTGAGTATTCCTCTGACGGTTCCACCTACTACTACGTAGAAAACCTTTCAGATACGCTTCTTTACTCCTACGTTGACGGCTCCAAGCTCAGCAACGTTTATACCCATAGAATAGACTTCTCTTGGATAACCGCAAGATATATAAGAGTAACGTTTACCTCTGCATCCTACGTAACCGCCTTTACCGAAATCGAAGTTTACGGCTCCGAAGATATGCCCGAACCCGAGCCCGAACCCGAACCTGCGGTGCTTGAGCTTACTACAAACGCTCAGGGTGCAGGCTACACCATGGACGAGAATTACGTTAAGGGTAGCAATCTCGGCACCTCCTATGCAACCCTCGTTTCCTTGTTCACCGTTGACGTAACCGTTAAGAACGCAGCGGGCGAAACCGTTACCGAAGGTTATATCGGTACCGGCTATACCGTAAACTTTAACGATCAGTCTATTGAAGTTGTAGTTAAAAGCGACGTAAACGGCGACGCAATCTGCTCCGCCTCCGATATACTTATTGTAGAGAACTTTATAAGAGTAGGTTGGGGTATTTCTGATATAGGTAAGATTGCAGGCGACGGCGACAGCAACGATACCATTGATACTACCGACTATATGATTTTGGAAGGTATCATGGTAAGCTAAGCTGTAAGGATTATAAAAAATAAACGTCAACAGCCGCCGGGGTAACCCTCGGCGGCTGTTTTTAATGGTGATTTATGGAAATTATATATGAAAACAACCGGCTTGTCCTATGTGTAAAGCCGGCAGGCGTAATATCAGAGGAAGGGCAGGGCAGCCTCCCTGAGCTGCTTTGCAACGAGCTTGGCTGTAAGGTTTTCCCCGTTCATCGCCTTGACAGAGGCACGGGCGGGGTTATGGTGTACGCAAAAAGCTCGGGTGCGGCGGCAAAGCTTTCGGAGCTGATAAGGGACGGCAAGCTTACCAAGGAATACCTTGCCGTGGTAAGAGGTGTACCCACTGAGGAAAGCGGCGTGCTTAAGGACCTGCTTTACCATGACAGAAGCAAAAACAAAAGCTTTGCGGTTAAAAAAAGCAGGGCAGGGGTCAAAGCGGCGTCCCTGGAATACAAGGTGCTTGCAACCGTAACCCATAACGAACAGCCCCTTACCTTGGTACAGATACTTTTGCATACGGGACGTACCCACCAGATACGTGTACAGTTTTCCTCACGCCGTTTGCCCTTATTTGGGGACGGAAAATACGGCGGCAGAACGGAAGAAAGCGGTATTGCCCTTTGGGCGTGGCGCTTAAGCTATCCTTGGCAAGATAATACTGAGGTATACTCCAAGCTACCTCCTAAAACCTTGCCGTGGACGCTGTTTGCAGATAAAATGCCTGCGGAAAAAAATACATAGTGACAATATGCTAAGACTGTGTTATAATCTAAGGCAGAAAAACAACGGAGGAAACTTTTTTATGAGCTTAAAGAAAATATTAGCTTGCATTTTGTGCTTAAGCTTGCTTGCGTGTACGGTATGCGTAACGGCAAGTGCCGTATCTGCCTGTACCGTAACCGCCATGTATGCGGCGTATAACAGCAGTAACGAAACCGTAAGCTGTCGTATAATATACAAAGGCACTTTTCTGCCAAACCAAAACTACGTATTTGTGCTGAATAACGCTAACGGAGGACAAATATCTCTCCGCACGGTTAACGGAGCCCAGCTTAATGGGGCAAACAACAGCTTCAGCTACAGCTTTCCTTTGGCGGCAAACGTGGTTGCGTCATCCTCCAAGCCCTTAAAGCTTACCGTCAGAAGCACACAAAACTATATTATTGATACTTATACCGACGAAGTTGCCGTAATAAGCAGTGACCCAACCGTTACCTTTGCGGATTGGGACGGCACCGTTTTGGAAACTAAAAGCGTAACCTACGGCTTCGCTGCCACTGCACCTGCTGCCCCTGAAAGAGAGGGCTATTCCTTCCTGGGGTGGGATTCTGATTTTGATATTGTAACCCAGGATATCACGGTTACAGCCGTGTACGAGCAGTTGCCTGCAGAGGACAGCTCCGTAGAAGAGAGCACTGTGGAAAGTTCTTCTTCCGAGGATGCTTACGATTCTTCAGAAAGTGTGGAAGACAGTGTAGCTGACAGTTCCGAAGAAAGTACGGAGGACGATTCCTCCAATCCCGTTGCGGCTGCCTGCGTTATTACAGAGCTTACCGCCATCTACAGCGAAAATGCAGAGACTGTTACTTTTTCGGTAATGTACACGGGGACCTTCTTAACAAATCAAACCTATATCTTTATGCTTAATGATGCCAATGGCAATCTTATATCCGCACCGTCGGTGTCAGGCACGGCGGTCAAAAAAACAGATAACGGCTTTTCCTACAGCTACCATGTTTCCGCCTCTGTTTTCAACGGTAGCTTGGCACCGCTTACCGCCACGGTAAAAAGCAACAGGGACATTATTATAACTCCCTTCACGGCAACCGTTACTACCGTAAATTATCTGTGCGGTGACGTTAATGCAGACGGCTTTTCCGATAATCTTGATGCCGCATACGTTTTACGATATGACGCAAAGCTTACAGAGTTCAGCGCGCTTCAGCTTTTGCAGGGTGACGTTAATGGTGACGGCGAGGTGGACAGTCTTGATGCAGCTGCTATACTTAAGTATGATGCAGGCATTATTGATAGCCTGAATTGGCAAAACTAAAACAATTTGCTGTTGTTTTTTTAAAATTATTTGTTAACTATTGACAAAGTATTGCAGGCGTGTTAAAATCATAAACGGTGATAGCTTTATGTATGCTGTTGTCGCAAAACTTGTTTTAAAGGAGCATTATTATGTTTAAAAGATGTATTTACTGTTTTACCGCCCTTTGCGTTGTGGCGTTTATGGCTGTAAGCTCTTTTGCTATGGCTGTTTCGGCGGCAGATTACGCTACGTATGATTTGGTTCTTGATACCGATAGCGATAACGGCACGGCTACGTTGACCGTCAGCGTCCCCGCAGGCGTAGCAAGCGGTAAAATAGTTGTTCAGGTTTCCGATAAGCTTACCCTTGTCGCAGGCAGCGCCAAAGGCGTGGAGGATTCTGTCGGCGTAACCCAAAACGTAGCAGAGTCTTACAATAGAGACGGTATTGAGGGTATAGCAGTTGCTTTTGCAAAAAATACCGCACTTCCCGAAGGTTCCTGCGTTCTTACCGTTGATTTCACCGTTAGCGGCAGCGTTGATGCCCTTACCGTTGACGATATAATCGTTCCCCTTTGGAACATTTCCGACGGCGAAAACAGACTTGCAACCGAGGCTGACGGTGACGTTAACAAGTCCGTT
>JAZUNS010000004.1:0-11808 GCA_045604285.1 Eubacteriales bacterium | reverse complement strand
ATTTAAAACCGCCGCAATTATATGCGAATACAACCCTTTTCACCACGGCCATCTGTATCAGATACAAAAAGCCCGTGAGCTTGCCGAATGCGTTATAGGCATTATGAGCGGTGCCTTTGTTCAGCGGGGCGAGGTTGCCGTGGCTGACAAGTACAGCCGTGCCGCCGCCGCTGTGGAGGGCGGGCTGGATTTGGTGGTGGAGCTCCCCTTTCCCTACTGTGCCGCCTCAGGCGGGGATTTTGCCGCCGCAGGGGTGCGTATTGCCGCCGCCCTGGGGGTTGAGGCGCTGGTTTTTGGCTGCGAGGACGAGCCGAAAATGCTTATTGAAGGGGCAAGGCTTGCCGCCACCGAGGGCTTTGAAAAAGAGGTTGCCCTGCTTGTAAAAAAAGAAGGCAGCTTGTCCTATCCCAGAGCAAAAAGTGCGGTTATGGCACGGTATTTGGGAGCAGAGGCGGCAGAGGTGTTTTCCAAGCCCAACAACATTTTGGGGGCGGAATATCTGACCTGCATAGAAAAGGAGGGTTTTTCTCTTACCCCCTTGCCTATCCGAAGAAATATGCAGTTTGAAAGCGCCACCGAGATACGGGCGGCAGATAGCTTTGAGGGGCGCATACCCTTCCCCGAATTTTTCGGTCAGCGCAGGGATATCCGCTACGCCGAGAGGGAGATAATAAGCCTGCTTAGGCGTGGGGTGGGCGAAGATCTGTACTGTTTGGATCGCTCCCTTGCCGCCACGCTGACCGCCGCCGCAAAGGTTGCCACCGATTTTGACGGGGCGGTTGCCGCCGCCACAAGCAAAATATACACCGCCGCCAGGGTGCGCCGTGGGATACTTGCCGCCTGGCTGGGAATAAAGCCCCGGGAGGTTAAGGCGGCGCCGACCTACACCACCCTGCTGGGGGCAAGCTGTGGGGGGACTGAGTTTTTAAACGCCTACAAAAAGGCGGGCGTTTTGCCCGTGATAACCAAGCCCGCAGCCTACACCCGACTTGAGCAGGAGGCGTCGGCTGCTTTTGCAAAAGCCCTTACAGCGGAAGAAAAGGCGGCAGAGTGCGTAGAAAAGCTTTTGCCCTACACGTCGCCCCTAACCGCCAAACCGTACATCAAACAGGAAAAATAAAGAGGAAAGAAGCTCGGCGTTTTGCCGAGCTTCTTTCCTTCCGCTTTTAGGCGGGTTCTTTTTCGCTTTTAGTTATTTCACCGCTTATTGCATTTATCTCTATCTCGTATTCTTGATTGCCGTATTCAAAGCTTATTTCGTACTTGCCGTGGTCAAGGTCATATTCCACGTCGGTGCAGTCGGCTTCGGTAATACCAAGGGTGCCGAAGGCTATTTCCTTGGCTCTGTCCCAGCCGATAAGCTCGGCAGAGGTGTTATCCTGCACGGGGGCTTCGGGACGGCGGTCATCATCCTTTTCGGTTTCCTTTTTGGTTACCTCGCCGGTGGTGCCGTTTACGTCAAATTCGTATTCCTTGCCGTTATAGTCAAAGTCTATTTCGTATACGCCGTCATCAAGGTCGTATTCCACGTCGGTGCAGTCGGCTTCGGCAATGCCAAGGGTGCCGAAGGCTATTTCCTTGGCTCTGTCCCAGCCGATAAGCCGGGTGGGCTTGCTTTCCGTAGGCGGAGTTGCGGGCTTTTCGGGGGGCGTTTCGGGCTTATCGTCCGCCTCTGCCTCTGCCTTCTCGATCTTGCCGGAAACCGCATTTACTTCGTATTCGTATTCCACGCCGTTTACGGTGAACTCAAATTCATATCTGCCGTCGTCCAGCTCGTATTCCTTATCCTTAAGGCTGTCCTCGGCAAAGCCAAGCTGTGCAAGAACGATCTCCTTGGCGGCTTCGATGCCGATATAGCCGTTTTCGTCCAGAGCGGTGGTGGGCACGGTTACGGGGGTGGAATCCACGCCGTAGTTTTCTATCTGTTGGGATACGCCCTCGGTAGCGGTTTGAAGAAAATCGCCCTTGGGATAGTGAGAGCCGTCCTCCAGCTTTATAAGCAGGTTTTTGTCGTTGCCCTCTATCTCTACCTCGAAATATCCGTTTTCGTTGATTTTTTCTACAATTTCTTTAATAACGGCGTTGCAGGTCTTGCCGGAATAGTCAGCAAGTCCGTCGGCAATCGCCTTGCCCTCGGCATTAACGCCCTCCACGGCAACCACAAGCCCTTCAATATCGTAGCTTATACGAATCTCGGGATTGATGCTGAGGAGAATTACGCCTGCCACGCTGCTTTCGGGAGCTTCGGTGCTTTCGGGAGCTTCGGTGCTTTCGGGCGCTTCAGCGCTTTCGGTACGGCTTACGCTGTCGCTTGCGACGTCTGCAGAGCTTTCGGTGCCGTTATCGCCGCCGCAGCCCGCAAAGGCGCTAAGACTAAGCAATGCCACCAAAAGAAGTGAGGTTACCGTCCATATCGTCTTTTTCATAAGTCGTCATCCTTTCTGTGTATGTATGCTAAAGCTTTTGTGTTTATCTTGTGTACCCATAATAACACACAAAACCATACCTGTCAAGTATGGTTTTAAAAATTTTTAAAAATTCTTGCAAAAAAAGAAATAACCCTTGACCGTCAACATCGACAATCAAGGGTTATTTCAGTTCGATTTTAGTATCCAACATCATTGGTTACCTCTCTTTCTTTTACCTAACGTGGAGAAAAAAACTTTAATGGAGGTCTTTTCTTTTCGGCCGTGCCGATCTATGTTAACCTATGGGCAAACTGTGGCGATGCCGAAAAGGCTGGGTAAGAGGTTAAAGAAAACATTTTACTAAAGGAGAAGTAAAATTTTTGCTGCTATGCTCTTTAAGAAGTGCTTAAACTGTTCATTGGACTCACCCTTCCTGTGGCTTTATAATAACACAGTTTTTCCCCTATTGCAATACACATATTATACAAATTTACTAAAAAGTTTTTGTGCATATAATAGAAAGTTGTGCAATTTTATATTTTGCTCTTGACTTTTGCTTTCGCCTTATGTTATTCTGTATGTGTTGGGGCGTAGGACAACACCCCACAAAAGCTGCGCTTTTGCGGGGGCCCCGATTTGATACGAGAGAATACGATTTTCGTTCACTCGCGTCTCGCGCCACTTCGTGGCACTCACGAAAATCTAAGGAGTCTTTTCTGCGGCGCATGTCCGCAGAAAAGACGTTTATTTTTTATACTAAAGACTGTACCGACGGATTGCGAGCCGAGGCGAGAGCTGTACCGACGTACTGCGAGCCGAGGTTCGTGACGAACGGAAAAATTAAATATAAAAAGAATATCGGGGCGTTTTTGCCCCGATATTTTACTTCTTCTGTAGTATTAAGCTTTTCCGTTGTAGTATTAAGCTTTTTCCGTGTTCTGTGCCTTTTTTAGTGCTCCTTACTTAAAGAGGCCGCCAAGCTTACCACCAATCCCCCCAAGAGAATCCAAAGAAATCTTTGCCTTGATGCCGTCTACTATCTTCTCTATCTGGTCATTGGGAAGGTCAACACCGACAAGCTCCTCAACGGTTTTAACGGGGTCTGCCTTGAATTTTGCGGCGATTTTATCGTCGCCCTTTATTTTTGCTACAAGCTCTTCAATTTTGCCTTTGATATCCATAAAACGTTCTCCTTTTTTATTTAAGTTTGGCTTTTTCTTTCATTCTGAGGGAGTTGTCCAAGGTGCGCTTTCTTAAGCGGATAGACTTGGGAGTTATCTCGATAAGCTCGTCATCGGCTATAAACTCAATAGCTTCCTCAAGGCTCATCTTCTTGGGGGTAACAAGGCGGAGCGCCTCGTCTGCGCCGGCGCTTCTTATAGCCGTAAGATGCTTCTTTTTACATACGTTTACAACTATATCCTCGCCCTTGGGGGACATACCCACGATCATGCCCGTATAAACCTTTGTGGCGGGGTCGATAAACATCTGACCTCTGTCCTGAGCGTTAAACAAGCCGTAGGAGGTAGCCTCGCCATCCTCGTAAGCGATAAGAGAGCCGGTAAAGCGCTTTTGTATATCGCCCTTTTGAGGCTCGTAGGTTTCGAAAACGGTGTTAAGGACACCCTCGCCCCTGGTATCGGTGAGGAACTCTGTCTTATAGCCGAAAAGCCCACGGGTGGGTATAAGGAACTCCAGATGCATTCTGCTGCCCTTGGGGGTCATTTCGACCAGCTCGCCCTTGCGGTAGCCCATCTTTTCCATAACGGAGCTTACGTAATCCTGAGGAACGTCCATTACAGCTCTGTCAACGGGCTCGCAAAGGATGCCGTCTATCTCTTTGTATATAATTCTGGGGGTGCTTACCATAAACTCATAACCGGCACGGCGCATATTCTCCATCAATATGGAAAGGTGCATTTCGCCTCTGCCCGCTACGTTGTAGCTGTCGGCGCTGTCGGTTTCGCTAACCTTAAGGGACATATCCTTCATAGCTTCTTTAAACAGATAATCCCTTATATGGCGGGTGGTAACGTACTTACCCTCTCTGCCGGCAAAGGGGCCGGTGTTTACGGAGAAGGTCATTTCTATGGTGGGGTCGCCTATCTTAACAAAAGGCAGCGGCTCTGCCCCTTCGGTTGAGCAAAGGGTGTTACCGATATTGATATCCTCAAGGCCGGAAACGCAAACTATATCGCCTACGGATGCCTGCTCTACAGCCTTTCTGCCAAGGCCTTCTATTTGATACATGGCGCTTATTTTGCCCTTATAGGGTGCAAAATCGTCGTGATAATCGCAAACCAAAACGTCCTGCTTAACCTTAAGAGAGCCTCTTTCTATTCTGCCTATTGCCATTTTGCCCACGTAATCGTTATAGTCAACGGCAGAAACAAGCATTTGCGCTTCGCCGGTCTCGTCCCCCTCGGGTGCGGGGATATGGGACAGAATGGTATCGAAAAGGGGTGAGAGGTCCTCGCCCTGCTCATCGGGGGAAAGGCTTGCCGTAAGGTTACGGGCAGAGCAGAAAAGCACGGGGCTTTCCAGCTGGTTATCATTAGCGTCCAGGTCAAGAAGCAGCTCTAAAACCTCGTCGCCTATCTCGTAAACACGGGCGTCGGGGCGGTCTATCTTATTGACTACAACTATTATGGGGTGACCCAGCTCTATTGCCTTTTGAAGCACAAAGCGGGTTTGGGGCATGGGGCCCTCGGCGGCGTCAACCAGCAAAAGAACGCCGTTAACCATCTTAAGGCTACGCTCTAGCTCGCCACCGAAATCGGCGTGGCCGGGAGTATCTACTATGTTGATCTTTACGCCCTTATAAAAGGCGGAGGTGTTCTTGGCAAGTATGGTTATACCCCTCTCACGCTCAAGAGCGTTAGAGTCCATAACCCTCTCCTCAACCTCCTGATTTTCTCTAAAAGTGCCGCTGAACTTCAGCATACCGTCAACCAAGGTGGTCTTACCGTGGTCAACGTGGGCGATAATTGCAACATTTCTTAAATCGTTACGAACCAAAACTTTATACCTGCTTTTCTTATTTTTTACTTTTTAAAAGTGCCTCTACAGCGGCAAGATCCTCTGCCGTGTTGACGCCTAAGGTTTCTTCCTCATCCTCCAGCACGAAGGCGGCGGTCTTTTTGCCCTCCTTTGCCAACTGAAGGGGAACGTCGGTAATATAATATTCACCGCTTACGGGGCTTTTCTTAAGCTTGGGCAGGGCTTGAAAAAGGCTTTTTGCCTTAAAGATGTACATACCCACGTTAAGCTCACGGATTTGGCGCTGCTCCTCGGTGGCGTCCTTCTGCTCCACTATATCGCAAACGAAGCCGTCGCCATCCCTTATTATTCTGCCGTAAGGGGGAATTTCGCCCTTGGCGATAACCGTACCCAAGGTACATTCCGCCCCGCTTTGTCTGTGGCTTTCCCACATTGCCGCAAGGGTGCTGCGCTTAAACAGGGGCATATCCCCGTTTATAACCATAACGTCGCCGTCGTAGCCCTCAAACTCCTTTGCCGCACACATCACTGCGTGACCGGTGCCTTTGCGTTCCTCCTGAACCACGAAGTTAAGGTTAGGGAAGGCGTCCATTACAGTCTCTTTACAGAAGCCGACTATAACGTAAACGTCCTTTTGGGGGACAAAATCCGCCGCTTCCAAAACGTAGCCCAAAAGCGGCTTACCCAACGCCGTGCGCATAACCTTGGGTATCATAGTCTCCTGACTGTTAAGGCGTTTGCCCTGACCTGCTGCCAAAACAAGCAATCTCATAACAAAAAACTCCTGTCAAAAGCTAATATTACTGCATAACCTAATACTACATTATACACTTGCGCTTTGCCCGTGTCAATAAGGAAAGCGCATTTTTTACGGCAGAAAGGGGGAAATTGTCTGCACTTTTTGCAGGCAGATATATGGCAAAATCCATAGGATATTTTGCAGGCGCCAACGGAGAAAGAGGCTTTGTTGGTTATTTTAGCGACGCCATCGACCGCACCCGACGCACCTATATACTAAAGGGTGGCTGCGGCTGCGGTAAATCGGCACTGATGAAGAAGGTTGCGGCGGCGGCAGAGGACTGCGGCGAGGGGGTTGAACGGTTATATTGTGCATCCGACCCGGAAAGCCTTGACGGGGTGATAATACCCGCCCTGAAGCTTGGGATAGCCGACGGCACCGCCCCCCACGAGCTTAGCCCAAGGATGCCCGGCGCCGCAGACGAGCTTATTAATCTGGGCGAGTTTTGGGACAGTGCCTTTCTGCGCCGCCGCAGAGAGGAAATAAAGGTACTTAGCAAGCAAAAGGAAAGCGCCATGCACCGTGCCTACGACCTGCTGGCGGCGGCGGGCTGTTTGCGGAACGAAAAGCACCGCTTGCTGGAGGGCGCAGTCCTTTGGGATAAAATGGCTGCGGCGGCAGAGCGCATAGTAAAAAAGACCGCACCCCCGGGCAAAGAGTTTTGCGCCACGGTGCGGCTTAGAAGCGCCTTTTGCAGCAAGGGGACGGTAAACGCACCCGACTACGGCGAAGAGCACACGGTACCCGTAAAGGACCCCTACGGCATAGCCCATCTGTTTTACGAGCAGCTTCTTACCGCCGCTTACGGCAGGGGGCTTAGGGTTACGGTATCCCCCGACCCGTTATCGCCCCTGCGGATAGGCGCAATAATGATAGACGACACCGGCACGCTTTTTGCCGCAACCGCCGCAGATGCAAAGCCCGTAAACATGGAGCGTTTTGTTGACAAAAACAAGCTGCACGCCGTAAACGGAAAGCTAAAGCTTATAAACAAGTTTATAAAATCCCTTGAGGAGGAGGGGCGCCAAGCCATGCAGGAAAGCCGAAAAGCCCACGCCACTTTGGAAAAGATATACACCCCTGCCATGGATTTTGAAAAGGTTGACGCAGTAACCAAGAGAATAATAGCGGATATATTGGAATAAACTACCCGCCGCCCGCATAAGCTTTACAAAAAAAGAGGTGTTGCGGGTGAACAAAAACAATATTACCGCCACGGCAAAAACCGCCGTGCTGTGGGCTTTGATAGGGATGGCAGCAACGTTTTTGCTTAGTTTGGCAGGCAGTGCCGTTGCAATAAGGGTTGCCGACCCCTTAAAGGCGGCTATGCCGGTTGCCGTCCTTTGTGCAGGGTTTGGTGCCGCCCTATCGGCATTTGGCGCTGTAAGGGCAAAAAGGGCGCTTGGTGCGGGGTTTTGTTCCGGAGGAGTCTACGCCTTGGTTTTGCTGATTTGTTCGTTGTGGGGCGAAAACAGCGGCCCGTGGGCGCCGTGGACGCTGATTGCTTGCGCGGCAGGCACAGTCTTGGGCGCAATAGCGGCAAAGGGCAGAAAGGAAAGTACCGCAAAGCGGCTTAAGCGGCTTTCCAAAAAGATAAAGGCGAGATAAAGGGCGCTAAAAAAGCTTGCGGCGGAATACCTTCCATCGCAAGCTTTTTTCGTTGTATTACAGAGAGGCAAAAAGCGCCCGCACCTCTTCATTAAGGGGTGCGCCGTATCGGCAAATGCCGTACGCCTCGGCAAAACGCACACGGTTGCCCTTCTCTGCCCCGTATTTTTCCACAAGCTCTTTTCTGAATTTTGCGGCAGGCTTTGCAAACCGCACCCCGTACCCACGGGGCATGGCAAGTATCTCCTTATCCGTGTGGGGAGCGTGAACGTCCATCCCCTTAAGCCACTCAAAGCGCCCCGCCTCGTCCAAGGGGACGGTTTCGCCGTTAGTGTAGGGCAGCCACTCATAAACCTGGGACACGTTAAGGTGGGCGATTTGCAGCTTTACATCTATAACGTCGTCGATCGCCACTATAAAATCGCATTCAAAGGCGGGGTTGGTAAAGGCGTCCTCGTAATACATAATAACGGGCATCCTCCTCATGGCGGGTGCGTCGGGGCACTCGTGGGGGACCACCAGCATATAGGACGCATCCTGCACCAACTGAGCGCAGGCACGGTGGTCTGCGTGGTAATCGTTGGGGCGGTGGGTGATGACAATATCCGGTGCGGCGGCTCTTATGGTGCGGATAAGTCGGCGGCGGGTTGCCAGGTCGGCAACCAAGGCGCAGTCTGCTTGATCCGTCCATATTTCGTATTCGATGCCCAAAACGGCAGCACCCGCCTCGGATTCCTTTTGGCGGACGGCAACCGTCTCCTCTGCGGTTAAAACGTGGTGGCCGCCGCAGCCGTTGGTCATGCTTAAAAACCGCACCGTATGCCCCAGCTTGGCAAGCTTGTAGGCAAGGCCGCCGCAGCGAAACTCGTTATCGTCCTGATGTGCGCCGATCATAAGTATTTTCAAAGATACACGCCCCCTATTTATCTTGGTTTGTAAAGCCATTATAACCGCAAATACAAAAAAATTCCACCCCTGACGAGGTGGAATTTTTATTTTTTAAATTAAACTTCCCAATGGTCAACGTCTCTGCGAGCGCCAAATTCGTTATCATAATCGCTGGGGCCCATAAACACAACCAGGCCGACGATGAAGATTATACCAACGAAGGCGAGGACGTAGTTAGAGGCGCCGGAGCGACCCATATCGTGACCGCGGCGTACAAGGCAGGTGTAAAGACCAACTGCAAGAGCTACGGTAATAACGGTACCGCCGATGATAAAGCCGAGGGAGCCGGTAAGGAAGGAAACGGTGCAGATTATGCCGCCCAAAACGTAGGTAAGCAAGAACGCTACGATAGCCTCTATCTTGCAGGCACGGCCCTTAATGTTAATAAAGTTGGTGAAGAAGTTTACTATGCCGTCGGTAGAAGTAACTGCGGGAACAAACTTCTGAGGAGGGAATGCGTCCTTCCAGCCAACGTTGGTCTGGCTTTGAAGAAGCTGCATTTCTTTATAATCCTGATATGCGTTTTCGGTAACGGTCTTAACAACCAGGTTAGATTCACCTGCGCTGAGGTAAAGCTTGTTTTCGCCGCAGTAGAAGGCAACGCCGTCTGCGCCCTTAACCTTTTTGTCAAGAGAAACGTAATCGAACAATTCTTCAAAGGTGAAGAGACCTATGTTAACGTCATCACCGTATTCGGCATAGATAGCGTTAACGTCGGTAAATGCGGAGATGTACGCATACTTAAGGTTTTCGGTAACAAGAAAATCATAGCTGTTGCTTGTAAGGGGTGCATCGGCAATACCGAGCTTTTCGCCGCCGATTATACCCATGTTTGCCGCAGAAGCTGCACCTGCCGCAACCT
Source organism: Eubacteriales bacterium (assembly GCA_045604285.1). Taxonomy (GTDB): domain Bacteria; phylum Bacillota; class Clostridia; order Oscillospirales; family CAG-382; genus SIG636. Next base: position 2,183 of record JAZUNS010000004.1, on the reverse strand, counting down.
TGGCAGAGGGGGTGTAATAAAGCTTATCGCAGGGATAGCTGCCCTTGCCCTTGGGAACGAAGGGAACCAACAGCATGGTGGAGGATGCGGCAATTCTAAGATTGCTCATAACCTCGCCGCCGTAGTTTATAAGGTGGTCACTGCTTCTGCCCTCGCTAAGGCAAAGACAAGCCAAAACAGCTCTTGCAACGGGGGCTGCATAGTGGGTAACCTTTACGCTTGCAAGGTCACGGCAGTTAAAGGAAATATTCTTATCGAAGGTATGGGGGTTAAGACGAGCCATCTTAATACCCATGTTAACAAAATCGTTCATTTTGCTTTCAAGCTCGCTTGCGGGGAAAGAAGCAACGGAGCACTTGAAGCAGTCTGCCTTGGAAACAGCAGCCTCTGCATAGCTTTCCTCAGTGAAAAGCCAAGGGAGACCTGCTTTGTCAAGGAAGGGATAGTCGCCCTTAACAACGTCTGCCTTTATGTAGTATACAGAGCCGTGGGAAGCGAAGCTTTCCTTAGCGGAAGCAAGGATAGCGTCCTTCTCTGCCTGCTCGGCAATCAATTCTTCCTCATACTTGGGGCCAAGACGAAGCTTAAGCTGATCCAAAATGGGGTTAAGGGCTACAAAAACGGTATCCTTAATATGTGCCGCTTCACCGAAATGCTCAATAGCCTTGTAAGCAACTATAAGGGAATCTATACCGCAGTTAGCTACGTTCTTTAAATACTCTTCCTCGGTAATAGAGTTGAGCGCAACACCCAAAGCATCAAATTTGGAGAACTTGGGGATAAGCCTTTTTACTGCGTTTTCGCCTTCCTCAACGTACTGAGGAGCTCTGAAGTGCCTGGGGGTATGCCTTTGAATATCACGGAACAAGCGTTTTTCCAAAAGCTTTTCTTCTATAATTTGCGGCATATATATCTCTCCTTTTGTGCAATTCTAAATAGCCTTTTAAAGAAGTATAGCATAACAAGAAGGCATTGTCAACCTAAAATATGCAAAAGTGCCTTGATTAAAGCAAGGTTTTGTGATAGCATATCCACGTAATATTTTTAAAAAGCGGGGGGCAGTTATGATAAAGATTGACAGCCACAATCATACGACTTATTCTCACGATGCGGTGTGCAGTCCCGAAAAGCTGTGTGCCGGTGCCATAGCCGCAGGGCTTACGGGCTTGGCTGTTACCGACCACGCAGACGTGCAGGATTACACAGGCAAGGAAAGCATGGCGCATATTTTTGCTTCGGTTGCCCACGCCCGCAGCCTTAAAGAGGAGCTGGCAGGTCGGCTTGAGGTATATACGGGCATGGAATACGGTGAGGCGGTTTGGGATAAATCCGTTGCCGACTACGTAACCGAGCTTACAAAGCCCGACGTGGTGCTAAGCTCGGTACACGCCGTGCGCTACGGTGAACATACCGAAAGCTTTAGCAGGATAGATTTTTCCCATTGGTCAAAGAATATGCTGCACGGCTATATGGTTAAGTATTTTGAGGATATGCAAGAGATGGTTGAAACGGTGGATATGGACGTGCTTACCCATCTTAGCAATCCCGTTAAGTACATGAACGGCAAGTACGGCAGAGGGGTAAGCCTTGAGCCCTACGCCGATGCCATAGACGGCGTTTTGAAAACGGTTGTTTCAAAAGGTATCGCCCTGGAGCTGAATCTGGCGCTTATAGGCACAAGCTACAGCGAATATATGCCTACCCTGCCCATTATGAGGCGGTACAAAGAGCTGGGCGGAGAGCTGGTGACCATTGGCTCCGACGCCCACGTTGAGACCCGCATAGGCGTTAATTTTGACAAGGGCGTTGCCGCCCTTAAGGAGTGTGGATTTACCGCATACAACTACTTTAAGGGCAGAAAATGCCACAGGGTAGAGTTTGGAGAATGATATATTTTACGCAAAGACGGGCGCCCTGCGGCTGCAAGCTCACAGAGGGGTAAGCACCGATTGTCTCCAAAACACCGTGGCGGCGTTTAGGGCGGCGGTGGCGCAGGGCTACGATATTATAGAGCTTGGCCCAACATAACCGCCGTTATTTTTCCACGGCAGCGCAAATAATAAGGGACACCCTTTTTGGGGCGTCCCTCAAGCTGACGACAAACCCTGTCATCAGCTTGGCAGAGTGCTGAGAAAGAGTGCAGACGAAACGAACCGAGGCGAAAAAACACCCCACAAAAACTT
>JAZUNS010000003.1:0-7501 GCA_045604285.1 Eubacteriales bacterium | reverse complement strand
TCAATAGGAAAAGTAAAAGACCGAAAAAAGTTTTTTCGGTCTAGTTTTTTCGGTCTTTTCAAGGAGAAAATATCTATTTTTTAATAACTTCGTTTCTCTTAATTTTCTTTGTGGTGGTCTTGGGGAATTCCTCGTCCCTAAGAACTATCTTGGCTATATGCTTATACTGAGGAAGCTCGCTTAACACCTTGGATACGTCTGCCTTAAATACGGCTTCTGCATCCTTGCCGCCATCGGGCATGTTATCTTTATCAAGATAAGCCTCGCAGCAAAGGTCAACCTCTGCGCCCTTTTCGTCCTTAACGGAATATACAACCGCATCCTTAACGTAGGGAATGCCGTAAATGTAATTTTCTATTTCTTCGGGGTAGATGTTTTTGCCGTTATCAAGAACTATAAGGTTCTTCTTTCTGCCGGTGATGTAAAGCTTTTCGTTGGTATAGTTGCCCAGGTCACCGGTATGGAACCAACCGTCAACAAGCACCTCTGCGCTCTGCTCGGGGTCTTTGAAATAGCCCATCATAACGATGTCACCCTTAACGCAGATTTCGCCGTTGCCGTTTTCGTCGCTGCCGTCGATCTTTATGTCAAGGCAAGGAAGGATTTTACCTACGGAGTTATAGTCGTTGTCTTCTGCCTGGTTAACAGAAACGAGAGGAGAACACTCTGTAATACCGTAGCCTATCTCAAGGTCGATACCTATATTGGAAAAGAACTCTGCCACCTCTGCCCTTACGGGTGCGCCGCCGCAAACGATTTGTCTAAGCTCGCCACCGAAATTGTCAATGATCTGCTTAAAGAACTTGCGGCGAAGGTCGATGCCTACCTTGCGGAGAACGTTGCTGACCTTGATCATAAAGTTAACGGTGCCAAGCTTGCCCTTTTCTTCAAGTGCGGCGTTAACACGCTTATAAAAAAGCTCTGCAAAGGCGGGAACAACGAATATATAAACAGGCTTGTAAAGCTGGATATTTGCAAGAACAGCACGGAGAGATTCGTTAATGCAAATGCAATTGTGCTTGTGGATAGAAACGAGAATGCCTATAACAGCCTCGTAAGTGTGATGGTAAGGAAGCACGGAAAGGCAACGGGTGTTAACGGTTTCTACCATCAAGCCGTAATAGATTGCGGAACGGATATTGTGCTGAGAAAGCATAACGCCCTTGGGGTTACCGGTAGTGCCGGAGGTATAAACAAGAAGCTTAAGGTCGTAATCGGCAGAGGTCTTTTCAAGATAAACGCCGTAGTTTTCATCCATAAGCTTTTTGCCTTCGGCAAGAAGAGTATCCAAAGAAACAGCGCCCTCGCACTCACCATCAAGGCATACTATAAGTTCTATGTTGGGAAGATTTTCTTTATTGGAAAGAATACGTGCAACGTAAGACTTATCACAAAGGATAACCTTACTTTCGCTATGATTAAGTATATTTAAAAAGTCCTTTTCGGGCGCATCCTTATCGATAGGAACGAACACGTTGCTGCCGCAAAGGGTGCTTACATAGCCAACTATCCAATTATAGCTGTTATTGCCGGTGCAAGCTATATGGTTACCTGCCACATAGCCTCTTGCTGCAAGGGCGTTGCCGAGGCATACGGTTGTATCGTAAAACTCTTTACAGCTTACGTCGCAAACCTGACCGTTCTTTTTATGCTTAAAAAGGACGCTATCACCCATTGCCGCAACGGCCTGCTGCATCATATCACGGATAGAATCTATAGGTGATACCTCATTATACTTCATCTTTTTAGCCATGGTTTTCCTCCAAAAATTATTTCATCTAATTTACAAAACCATTATACACGATTATTATAATCATGTCAATACTTTTTAAAACAGTTTTTTATGTTTTTCTTGACTATTATAAAAGATAATGGTACAATCTTTGACAAGGGAGGTAACAGCACATGATTACTTTGGAAGAAATAAAAAGCTATAAGGCACCGCGCTGGGATAGCTTGCCTGATATTGATTTATACATGGACCAGGTATTGATAATACTTGATAAACAGCTTTCGGTTTTTAAGCGCAGTAAAGATGAAAAGATAATTACCGCCGCCATGATAAACAACTACGTAAAGCAAAAGATAACCTTTCCGCCGGTAAATAAAAAGTATACCCGTTATCATTTGGCGTATCTTTACACGGTGTGCGTGCTTAAAAATATTATGGGGCTTTCCGATATTTGCGTGGGAATAGGAAGCATGCTTAGCGGCAGGCACACAGCCGAGGCGTTTGATATGTTTTGCGAAGAGCTTGATAAAGCCATGGCTTCTGCCTTTTTTGGAGAGACGGAGACAAAACGCGTTCCGCAAAGCGAAGAAGAACGCATACTGTGTGCCGTTACCAATGCCGTTGCAAACGTTTTATACAGCCGTTATATTATTGACGGTATAATCAACAAGAAAAAAGAAGAGGCATAAAAACAAATGGATAACAAAAAGAACGCCGCAAAGACTAACGCCATGCGTATGTTGGATGCCGAAGGGATAAAGTATACTCCCAAGTATTACGAATGCAGCGAGGACGACCTTTCCGGCGTAAGCGTTGCCGAAAAAATAGGATTGCCCTGCGAGATGGTGTTTAAAACTTTGGTTGCAAAGGGCGATAAAACCGGATACTGCGTTTTTTGTATTCCTGCCGATGCAGAGCTTGACCTAAAAAAAGCTGCGAAGCACAGTGAAAACAAGCGTGTAGAGCTGTTGCCGGTAAAGGAGCTGCTGGGCGTTACCGGATATATAAGGGGTGGTTGCTCCCCTATCGGTATGAAAAAAGGTTTTCCTACTTATTTTGACGAGACCTGCATACTGTTTGATGAAATAACAGTAAGCGCAGGGGTTCGCGGATGCCAGCTTTTGCTTAACACCGAAGCCTTGCTTGCCTTTGTGGGAGGAAAAGAATGTCCCCTTATTATGGAGTAAGCCAATACTTTAAAGACAGATTTGGGGGCAAGATATACAAGCTTGCCCTTGACGGCGGCTTTACCTGCCCCAACCGAGACGGAACCCTTGCCACGGGGGGCTGTATTTTTTGCCGTGACGGCAGCGGTGCCTTTGCCGAGGGCCAATGCACCACCATTGACGAGCAGATAGAAAAAGCAAAAAAACGGGTGGCTGCAAAGGCGGGAAAAGACGCCAAGTACATTGCCTATTTTCAGTCTTATACAAACACTTACGCACCTACGGAAAGGCTAAAGGAGCTGTATATGCCCTTGACCGAGCGTGACGATATTGTGGCTGTTTCTATAGGCACCAGACCCGATTGCCTGCCCGAAGAAACCGTAGAGCTGTTAAAGGCGCTTAATGAAAAAAAGCCTGTTTTTGTAGAGCTTGGCTTGCAGACGATACACGAGGATACGGCAAAGTATATACGCAGGGGATATCCGTTACAATGCTATAACCAAGGGGCAACAGCCCTTTCAAAAGCGGGTATTGAGGTAATAACCCACGTAATACTGGGGCTGCCCGGAGAAAGCAGAGAGATGATGCTGGAAACGGTTGCCCACGCCTGCAAATACGGCAAGGGCATAAAGCTGCAGCTGTTGCACGTTCTTGAGGGGACCGACCTTGCCGAGGATTACCGCAAAGGGCTTTTTGAGGTTATGAGCCTTGAAGAATACGTTGACACGGTAAAGGCGTGTATTGATATCATACCCAAAGACGTGGTAGTACACCGAATAACCGGCGACGGCGCAAAAAAGCACCTTATTGCCCCGCTGTGGAGCGGAGACAAAAAAACTGTATTAAACGCCCTGAACAAGGCGCTAAAGTAAAGTACAATATAAACAACCCGCATTTCGTTTTTTCGAAATGCGGGTTTGCGTTTTAGTTATATTTTTTGGTAGTCAGCACCGCTGGCAAGCTTTTCTTCATACTCTGCCACGGTAAGCTGGATACAGCACGCCAATACCTTTGCGGCTGTTTTTATATCCTCCAACGGAGGGAAGGTAGGCGCAATACGCAGGTTACTGTCGTTAGGGTCCTTGCCGTAGGGGAAGGTGGCGCCTGCCGCAGTAAGCGCAAGACCTGCATCGGCAGCAAGCTTAACAAGACGCTTTGCACAGCCGTTGGGCAAATTAAGGCTTATAAAATAGCCGCCGTTGGGACGGGTATAGCTTACACCCTCCAGCTTATTGATCTTGCGGCTGTCGAACGCCTCAAGCACTGCGTCAAACTTAGGCTTGATTATTGCCCTATGAAGCTTCATATGGTTAAAAAGGCTTTCCTTATCGGGGAACAGCTTGGCGTGACGGAGCTGGTTAAGCTTATCAAAGCCTATGGTTTGATAAGAAAGCTGTTTTGTTATAGCCTTTATATTTTCAAGGCTGGATGCAATTGCCGCAACGCCTGAGCCGGGGAAGCTTATCTTAGAGGTGGACGTGAACTCGAAAAACATATTCTCGTTACCGTACTCGGCAGCAACAGAGAATATCTCGGGCAGCTCATCGGGGGTATCTGTTAGATCGTGGATTGCATAGGCGTTATCCCAGAACACCCTGAAATCCTTTGCCTTGGGCTTAAGAGCCGCAAGACGGCGAACGGTTTCGGCAGAATAAGTAATGCCGCTGGGGTTTGCGTATTTGGGAACACACCAAATACCCTTAATGCTTTCGTCATCCTTAACAAGCTTTTCTATAAGGTACATATCGGGACCTTCGCTTGTCATGGGAATTTTTATCATGTTTATGCCGAAATACTCACAGATTGCAAAGTGTCTGTCATAGCCGGGAACGGGACACAAAAAGCTTATCTGGTCGTATTTGGACCAGGGCTTGTCGCTGCCCACAACGCCGTTAAGCATTGCCCTTGCCATGGTATCGTACATAAGATTAAGGCTGGAGTTACCGCCTACTATTATCTGCTCGGTCGGTACGCCGAGTATGTCGGAAAAGATACGCTTAGCCGCAGGGATACCGTCCAAAATGCCGTAGTTACGGCAGTCGATACCGTCTATTACGCAATCCTCTTTGCAGGAAAGCACGCCAAGCAAGGGTTCCATTATATCAAGCTGTTCACGGGCGGGCTTGCCGCGGGTCATATCCAGCTTTAAGCCTAACGCCTTATAGCCTTCGTATTCTTTTAATAGTTCTGCATGGGTCATCTTTATGATATCCCCTTTCGGTTAGATTAAAACTCGGCGCTGCCGGTAGTTCTGGGGAACGCTTCAACGTCACGGATATTAGACATACCGGTGATGTACATAATCAAGCGCTCAAAGCCCAAACCGTAGCCTGCGTGACGAACGCCGCCGAACTTGCGAAGCTCAAGATACCACCAATAGTCCTCTTCCTCAAGGCCCATTTCGGCAATTCTGTTCTTAAGCAGGTCAAGGCGTTCTTCTCTTTGAGAGCCGCCGATAAGCTCACCAACACCGGGAACAAGCATATCTGCTGCCGCAACGGTCTTGCCGTCATCGTTCATGCGCATATAAAATGCCTTTATATCCTTGGGGTAATCGGTTACAAATACAGGCTTACCGTAAACCTTTTCGGTAAGGTAACGCTCATGCTCGGTTTGAAGGTCACAGCCCCACTCTACAGGATATTCAAATTTAACGCCGCTGTCCTTAAGTATCTTAACGGCTTCGGTATAGCTTACTCTGCCAAACTCGCTGTTAACCAGTGCTTCAAGTCTTTCTTTAAGTCCGTTATCTATAAAGCGGTTGAAGAAAGCTATCTCCTCAGGGCATTTTTTAAGCACGTCGGCTATAACGTATTTTATCATAGCCTCGGCAGTATCCATATAGTCATCAAGATCGGCAAACGCCATTTCCGGCTCTATCATCCAGAACTCAGCCGCATGGCGGGGAGTATTGGAGTTTTCGGCACGGAAGGTGGGGCCAAAGGTGTAAACCTTGCTGAATGCAAGGGCAAAGCACTCTACCTGAAGCTGACCGCTTACCGTAAGATTTGCGGGCTTGCAGAAAAAGTCCTTACCGTAATCAACGCCGCCATCCTCTTTTCTGGGAGGCTCGTTTATATCAAGAGTGGTTACACGGAACATTTCACCTGCGCCTTCGCAGTCGCTGGTGGTGATAATAGGAGTGTTAACGTAAACGAAGCCGTTTTCTGCAAAGAAGCTGTGAAGCGCTTGGGCAGCTACGGAACGAACTCTGAACACTGCAGAGAAGGTGTTTGCACGGGGGCGAAGGTGAGCAATAGACCTTAAAAACTCAAGGCTGTGCTTTTTGTTCTGCAAAGGATAATCGGGGGTAGATGCACCCTCTACCTTAACGGAAGCTGCCTTAAGCTCGAAGGGCTGTTTAGCATCGGGCGTGAGAACGAAGGTACCGGTAACGGTAAGTGCAGCACCTATATTTTGAGAAGAGATCTCTTTATAATTATCAAGAAGGTTTTCCTCAACAACTACCTGCAGATTGGTAAAGCAGGTACCGTCGTTAAGAGATATAAAGCCGAACATATTGGAACAGCGCATATTCTTTATCCAGCCGCCAACGGTTATTGTTTTACCGTCATAATCGGCAGGGGCGGCACAAAGGGATTGTACAGTTGTAAGCTGCTTTTTGAATGCCATGATTAAAACCTCCCATGGTTAATACTATTTTACTAATTATTATACAATTATCCTTCTTTTTTTACAAGTGGCAATTTTGCACTGCTTTGACACCACCGCGCCCTTTGTTTTGTGCATTTTAACGAAGTGAAGTGAGGGGCGTATCATAAAGCGCAGAAAAAACGCAGACTTTATGGCAAAGCCTGCGTTTTTATAAAGGGTTGAAATGTTTATTTTTTCAAGGGATATGCATATTTTTCTAAGCCCACACGGGCATTTTAAGAAATCTGTATATACCTACTCTGTCACCCGACTTAAGTATCTTAAGGTCGCCTTTATACACAAAGACGTATTCACCTTTTTTACCGTTATCAAACTCGATCACCAAAGTGACCTCGGTTATGGCGGCACTTCTTCTGCCGTATAACTTCCCTGCTCCGCCGTTAACAGTATAGGTTGTTTCCTTAAAATCTTTAAGCTCGCTGACGGTGCCGAATTTGCGCCTTGGGGTTAAGAACAAATATATTTTAGATATCTTCACCCCAAGGGCAAATATCAACCCGTACAAAACGTAATAAACCACACCGTAATTGCCATAATTGAGGGTTGCCGTTATAAACACGGCGAGGATAGCAAGAAAAACGCCCATAATAATTATCGAGTTGCGCTCTTTGGTTATTTGGTCTACGTTGCCTTCGTCGGTGTTATACATAATAGCCCTCCTTTTATGGTAAAGGTTTTACTGTACAGATGCCTCTGCTGTCTCTGCAATGGGAGCTTCGATAGCCTCTTCCCCGTTCTTTTTACCAAGTATCTCCGGTAGGGACATACCTGCAAGAGCGAAAACCTCTTCAAGGGGAGGTACGGATCTCATCATGCCGGAAAGGAAGTTTGCGGTAGAGGTTTTGCCGTCACCGCCGGCACCGCTGTCCCAAACGGTAACCTTATCAATTTTGATGTTCTTAATCGCATCCACCTGAATTCGGGTCAG
>JAZUNS010000002.1:0-13800 GCA_045604285.1 Eubacteriales bacterium | reverse complement strand
ATATGAAGCAACTATCGTATTCAATATCAACTATTTACGGTTATGGCATGGATTCTGTAGGTTATTTGCGTCGGTTTATTGATGTTAGTTTTAGAATACCATTAGGTAACATTGAGCAATATACAAAATGCAAATTTAATGCTTTCGCAAACAAGACCGTTTATGCCGAACTAAACTCCAATCTATTGGATTCTATTACACACATGTATCGTAAATTAGGGCTTTCGTTGCGAGATATAGATAAAGTTTCAGAAGCAATTATTAGTTTTTTGTTATTTTATAAACGCCAACTCTCGATTAACAAAAACGCTTTTGATATATATTTATACTTTTTGATTTTAAAATACAAACATCCTAACACATTTGAATTGATATTGCATAATCGGTTCTCGTTGGACAAAATAGCAGCTAGTGATGGTCCTGTTCTTGAAAACAAATATATCATAAATGGACCGGTACATACTTTGTTGAAAGAAATTGCGCTAAAAGGAGCACAACAATGTACAGATAATTACATAGAACGTTTTGGGTTGTTCAAAGATGAGAATTTAAGTAGAAATTTGGGAGAGCATATAGAATACATAATAGAGTTGTTCTGTTAACATTTAACATTCAAAAAGGTCGAACCACCAATTGCATTTCAATCAAAACAAAATTATTGTACACGCGTTGTTTTGTGCCTTTTACATTTGTAAATTTTCAGAGCAGATGATTATATTAAACAAATACAATTTTGTAAATAAGTCTGTAGTTGTATTTTGTGTATTAGCTATATTTTTTCGTAAAGGGTAGAATAAAGGGTAAACAGTAATAGACAAAAGAAGAAAACCGCTTAAACACTAATGTTTTAAGCGGTTTTCTTGGCGGAGAAGGAGGGATTTGAACCCTCGCGCCGCGTGAACGACCTACACCCTTAGCAGGGGCGCCTCTTCACCACTTGAGTACTTCTCCATGGTCAAGTTAAAAACTTGAATATTCTTTTTTTGCCGCTCACGGAAAATAAATGGCGGAGAGAGTGGGATTCGAACCCACGGCTCGCAAAACGAGTCACCGGTTTTCAAGACCGGCTCCTTAAACCGCTCGGACATCTCTCCGTGAACTGCAAGGTATATCATACCACAGCTTTTTGCGAATGTCAAGATGTTTTTATTAAGTTTTAGGTTTTTTCTTTATACCATGGCTGTAATTATTGTTACTTTTAGCCATTGACTTTCCTTGTACAAAGTGCTAAATTACACATCGTGGCAATTGTTGGATTTTCACAAATTTATTGAGGAGTTGATATATATGCAGGCATTGCTTAGCCTTTCTATCGCACTGTTCGTTGGGCTTATGCTGTCCCGTGTGGCAAAGCTTTTTAAGCTTCCCGCCGTTACCGCTTATCTTATAGCCGGCATTTTGGTAGGCCCCTATTTGTTGGGTAACTTTGACGTACCGGGACTTGGCTTTATAAGCATGGAGGACGTAGATTCCTATTCCATCATCTGTGACGTTGCCTTGGGTTTTATAGCGTTTTCTATCGGTAACGAGTTTAGGCTTTCGCAGCTTAAATCCACGGGCAAGCAGGCAACCGTAATAGGCATTGTGCAAGCGGTTGTAACCACCCTTTTGGTGGATGCAGTGCTTATAGGCGTACATTTTGCCATGCCCGACAAGCTGCCCCTTCCTGCGGCAATAATCCTTGGCGCGATAGCCTCTGCAACTGCACCTGCGGCAACCCTTATGGTTGTACGTCAGTACAAGGCTAAGGGTAAGCTTACCGACATATTGCTGCCCGTTGTTGCCCTTGACGACGCCGTAGGGCTTGTGCTTTTTGCTATCTCCTTCGGCATAGCAAAGGCGCTTATGAGCGGCAAGGTAGACTTTGTATCTCTGCTGCTGGAGCCTGTTTTGGAAATAGTTTTGTCCCTGCTGTTGGGCCTTGTTATGGGTTGCTTTATCACCTTTATCGAGCGTTTCTTCCATTCCCGTTCCAAGCGTCTTTCCGTATCCGTAACCTTTGTTTTGGCAACGGTTGCTTTGTCTATGCTTAAGTTTGAGATAGGCGGCGTACATATTGCCTTTTCTTCCCTGCTGGTTTGTATGATGATGGGCACCATGTTCTGCAATCTGTGCGATTTTTCTGAAGAGCTTATGGACCGTGTAGAGCGCTGGACCGCACCCCTTTACGTGCTGTTCTTTGTGCTTAGCGGTGCTGAGCTGGAGCTTTCCGTATTCACCGATTTTGCTATAGTTGCCATAGGCGCAATCTTTATTATAAGCCGTTCTTTGGGTAAATACTTTGGTGCTTACGGCAGCGCAAAAGCCGTTAAATGCGATGAAAGCATCGTTAAAAACCTGGGTATTACCCTACTGCCCCAGGCAGGCGTTGCCCTTGGTATGGCAATGAAGGCAAGCGCATTAGGCTCAGAGGGTGAGATTATTGCCAACATAACCCTGTTTGCCGTGCTTATCTACGAGCTTATAGGCCCTACGATGACCAAGAACGCTCTTATGCGTGCAGGCGATATCAAGCCTGAGGGCAAGACCAGCGCAAGAACCCCCGACAAGAACCCCTCTTAACATAAAAACCTCCTACAACGCACCTGCTGTAGTGCAGCTGCACAACGGAATTTGCCCTTACGGGCAAGGGAAATCGTTTTGCAAAAGCAAAACACTTCATTGTATTGTTATTTCTTGGCATATCATTATTGTTCATATATTCCCCCTCAGCATATAAAAAAGTGCGCCCCATAAAGGAACGCACCGAAAAAGTGTTCCTTCATTGTTGTCACACAATCTCTCGCCAGTGTTAGTGGGTATGAGGAAAAAAGGAAACACCTTTTACCAAGGGTAGTTTCCCACTAACACGAAAAAATATTAGATTGTGTGACCAGCATATTTTATCACTTTTCTGTTGATTTGTCAATAAAGCTTGAGAATTTAACAAAGACCAAACTTGGGTTATTTAATTAAGTGGGTAGTTATCAAGAAAAAAGGACGAGGAATTTTAGCAATTCTTCGTCCTTTTCCTGTCGGTAGGTGTTGTTCAACTTGATCCTGCTCTATCGCATACACTACACCGTAGAGCCATTTTTTGTTGCAAAAATTTAAATCTCTATCTCCAGCCCGTCGTAGGCTACCGTAACGCCCTGCTTTTCCATATCTGCCGAAAGCTCGGCGTGGGGCTTGTGAAGAGTGCGTGCCATGTGGCTTATGCAAAAGCGGTCAACGTAAGGCGCAAGGGTTTGCTTCATCTCAAGGACCATTCTTATGTTATTGTGCTCAAAAACACGGTAGTCGCCCTCTGCCTCGCCCACGGTGCAATCCAACACGGCAAGATCAGGTCTGTTGTCCTTTATCCCCGTCACCTCGTCATACAACAGCCAGGCACCGTCCAAGCCGTAAAAAACCGACTTTTCTCCGTCGGAAATTATGTAGTGCAAGGTTTCTTTTGCGGTGCCGTGGTTGCCTGCATAGGCAGAAATTTTATATTTGCCCACGGCTTGCTCTTTGTTGTCGGTAAAATCCAAAAGCACGGCACCTTTTTCCGTCAACACGGAAACCGTATCTGCACAGTAATGGTCAAAATGCTTATGGGTAACCAATACGTACTTTACGGATTCAAGCCCGTACTGTTCCAGCGCCTCCAATACCTGAGGGCCGGGGTCAATAAGCAGCTCTCCGTCAATAAGGGCGGAGGACAGTCTGCGATGTTCGGTGGCGTTTTCGGGCTTTTTTAAGGGCCAATCCGCCGCACCGGTACCCAAAAACAGTATTTTCATTAGTCACACCTCTGCGCTGTTTTTTTCTTAAGCTGAACGTAGAAAACTATTGCCATAACCACGTCAACGCAATACAAATAAGAGGATATACCCGTCCATATCATGGTGCCCTTAGAGCACTTGCCTTGCCTGTATGCGTTTACGGCGGAAACGCTGCCCATAAGCCCCGTCATAACTATACAGCAGGCGTCTATACACGCCAGCAAAAGCACGAAGGGTATGGTAAGAAGGGACATAAACAGCATTACCGAAAGGACGAAAATTGCTATGTATGCGGGAATTTGGACGCACTTGATTATCATAACCGTTTTTGCAAGATAGGTTGCGTCCCACCCCTTAACAAGCCCCAGCGCAACTGCGATAACGGTTAGGCAGAATGCTACGGCACAAATCCCCAAGAAGCAAAACAAAAACAGGAAGGCATCGCCGTTAAAAAGGTCGCCTATTATATGATGGTCGATGAAAATTACGTCTAAAGCGCCAAGCGCCAGATAGGGCAAAAGCAACGAGGGAACAAGAAGCAAAAATCTTTTTGCGTTCATTGTTTATTCTCCTTTTAGTATCTCCATAGCCTTTTTGTATTTTTCCTGACGGCTAAGGGCACGCTCCGTTATCTCTTCAGGGGCAAGCCTGCTAAGGTCGCTGTTGTGGGCAAGGTCTGCAAGCTTTACCGCACGGGCTATGGGGTTATCCTTCAGCGCCGCCACGTAATCAAAGTAAGGCACGGCGTCGTCATGGGTAAGAAGTCTTAGCGCAGCTATTACCTCGGTGGCAAAGCCCATTTTTTCCAAGTCATCAAAGGTATAGTCGGTATCCTCGACCACGTCGTGCAGCAGAGCTGCGGTGGTGGTTACTTCGTCCTGCATCTGCTCTGCCAAATGGAAGGGGTGGAAAACGTAGGGCATACCGCTTTTATCAAGCTGGTCCTTGTGTGCCGCAAAGCAAAGAGCAAGTGCCTTTTTTGTTTGGGTGGTATATATCACGCTCTGCCCCTCCTCTACTGATTAAGCTTGCTGCCGCATTTGGCGCAAAAGGCGCTGCCTGCGGTTATTTGGTTGCCGCAATTTGGGCAAAAGCTTTTTTGCACCGTCGGCTCTACACCCGTACCGCAGCCCGGGCAAAACTTATCCTCTGCCTTTAAGCCTCTGCCGCATTGCTTGCAAAAGCTATGCGCTCCGCCTAAATTAGAGGCAGGCGTTGCGGTGGTAACCTTGTTGGCATCGTTGGTAAAAAGCTCTATGGGCAGCTTTGTTTCCTGCGGGGGAAGGCGCAGTATAGCCGCAGCACGGTCGGTAAGGTCCTTAGCGTAGCGCTCGTAGCGGGCGCCCCAAAGCTGTGCCACAACAAAACGCAGGTCAACCGCAGTACCGCCTTGATGCGGGATAAAATGCAATACGCAGGCACCGCCGTTCATATTATACTTCATGGAAAAATTCAAGCCGAAGGAAAAGGTATGGTAGGGCTCTTTTGTACATTCCCTTTTAAAAGGGGGATTTTCTGCAGCGGCAACGTAAGCGTTGAAAACCGTAGCCACGTCTGCGGCAAAATAATAACAAACGTCTCTTCTCATAACAAATCTCCTAAAAACATTATTTTGTGCCGAACATATCGGCACCGTAGCCGCAACGGCGGCAAAGCTCCTCTTTGACCCTGCGCCTTTCAAATGAAAGCTTTATATCAACCGCACGGGGGGAGGAGAGGATATCGTTAAGCTCTGTTTCGAAAATATTACCCAGGGGTATTGCGCCCTCGGCGTCAAGACAACAAGGCACTACAGTGCCGTCGCAAAGCACACCTATCTGATTGCGCAATCCGTAGCAGGCGTGGTTTTCGCCCTTGTAATCGCCCTTTATATCTGGCCAATCGAACTTTCTGCCCCACTCTAAAAACACCATGTGAGCAATTCTGTAGCCGGAGTAGCGCTCCTCCCAGGGCTTTGGAAACGCAGCTTGCATATCCGCCAGAATTTTTTGATTAAGACTATCCTCGCCGCCTATGTTCCAAAGGCGCATTACGGCAATAACGCCTGCATCGGCAGCTTTTTTGCAAAAGTCAAAGCATTCGCTAAGGTAACCGTCCAAGCTTTTGCCTATGGAGTTAACCTCGTAGCAATGAAGAGAAATGCTTACCTTATGCAAGGCGGGCGATGCCAAAAGCACCGACGCCGTTTTTGAAAGCAGGGTTCCGTTGGTGGTAAGTATAACCTTAAAGCCCAGCCCGTGGGCAATATCCAAAAACTGACCCAGCCGAGGATGCAAAAGCGGCTCGCCCATCAGATGAAAATACAGATAGTCGGCAAAGGGTCTAAGCCGTGAGGCGGCAAGGGTAAACTGCTCAACAGACATATATCTTACGGGCCTTTTTGTGCCGTGGCAAAAGGTGCAAGCCAAATTGCAAGCGTTGGTTATTTCCAGATATGCTTTGTTAGCCAAAACCCTTTCCCCCCTCTCTACGACTAATTATAACACAGCACGGCAAAATTGCAAGGAGTTTTCTGCGACCGAAAGGCGCAAACGCACTTTAGCGTATGACTTGACGGAGAACGGCGATATATCAGCGGATAAAAACAAGAGCAGGAATAAAAGAATTTTTTCTTTTACTCTTGCCCTTTTCTGCTGTTAGCGGTTTTGGTCTTATGACCGACGGCGTTTGTTAATGCGATGCCGATTTTTAAACTTTTTCTATCTTTACGCCCTTTGCCTTCAAAAGGGGCAAAAGCTCGGTTTTGCATTTTTCAACGTCGTCAAAATCGTGAAAATCTATTTCCGTTCCGTCCTTAAGCCGCAAAACGTAGGAAGGAATATCAAGCGTTTCGCCAAAGTCGTTTTGTCTATCTGCCTTATAGTAAACAACCTCTATTTCCTCATAGCGGTGGTAATCACCCTTTATCGAAAAAAATTTGGTGTTATCGTAAAAACCGCCGGGCAGGAAATTAAGGTTATGCCTTACAAGAAGCACACACACCACAAGGCTTGCCGCCACCACAAGCTTTAAAAATGCCTTCATAAACCTATCCGAACCGCCGCCGTTTAAAACGGTATCCATCTTTATATATTTTTCGTAATGCTTTTTAAACAGCCGCTTGTAAAACCAATGCCTTGTAAAATAGCTGGCACAAATGGCAGTTACAAGCCCGCACAAAATACAATAGGGTGCGGTATACTCGGGGCCCATAAGATATATGGAGTTTCTGCTTTCAATAAGGTACACGGCACCGAAAAACAAACCGTAACCCACGGTTATTGCGGGGGTAAGGACTATCCAAGCCGCAAAGCAAGCCAAAAGCTCCTTTACATCGTTTTTAGGTATCCCGCTTGAATTGTAATCGGCGTTGATTTCGCTAAATGCACTAAGGTCGGCGGTATGCTTTTTCCCCTCTGCCCATAGCCGCAGCAGGCGCTTTTCATATCCCGTTTTGTTCTTTTCTTTGCTAAGCTGCGCCACTGCCTTTTTTATGTCGCCCCGCAAATAGTTAATAAAGGGGGCTGAAGTAAAACGCAGAACAAAAAACTCGGTTTTATCCTCGTCAAGACCGTAAAATTCAGCTTCTTTCCCTTCCTCTTCGCTATAAAAGCGGTCGTTAAAAATAGCGCCGCACTCCTGTGCAAAGCTTTTTAAAAGCTTTGTTTTTTCCGCTTTATCCCTACTAACGGCAACTATGCGTGGAAATAACGCCTTTAAAACGCCCTGCAAACAGTCAAAGGCTTGTTTTACACAGACGTCGTCGGTTATGTTGGGAACGCACAACGGATCTGCCGTATCATAATCCAAATAATCCGCCACCAGGGGCAAGGGTATAAGCACGTCGTTAAAGCCAACGCAGCAGCTTAAAACGCTGTTAACCAGCCCCATAAACAGGTGGGCTGTATATTCAAAATCCACCGTAAAGCCTTCATAAACCACGTGTGCTCGCCTAAACTTTAGATTTTTAGCCCTTTCTTCCCCTTTGTAGCAAATTTCGGGGATAAGCCGTATGCCTTTGGTTTCCTTGCAAAAAGCTTCGGCGCAACGGTCAAATTGCTCGTATATCGAAAGCAAGCGTTCTTCGCCCGGCATTACTTACTCTCCTCCCCGATCACTGCGTTTTTCCTTAAGTTCTTCCAAATACTCGGCAGTAACGATACCTGCGGGAAGCGCTACCACGGCAATGCCCAGGAAGGACGACAGCATGGAAACCGTTCTGCCCAAGGCGGTAACCGGGTAGATATCACCGTAGCCCACGGTGGTTAGAGAAATAGTAGCCCAATATACGGCATCAAAAAAGGTGTTGAACGAATCGGGCTCTACGTTAAATATAATTATCGCCGATATCAATATGTACCCGACAGCCAGACCGCCCACAGCGGTAAGGGGCTTTTTTGACTTTTTAAGGATGCCTATTATTATGCTTACGTTTTTAGAGTATCTGAAAATTCTGACCAATCTGAAAACCGCCAACGCCTTTGCGGCAGAAATGCCGTCAAACCAGCCGAAAACCGAGCACATAAGGGCAAAAACCGACAAAAGGTCAATAATGGAAATCAACCTAAAGGGGTATTTTACAAAGGACAGCCAGCCTTCTCTTTCAAATTTATAGTCTGCCGTTAGCCACCTTAAAAGATAGTCAAGCACAAACACCCCAAGACACGCCCACTCGGTATAAAAAAAGATGGGGTGCCTCTCCTTGGTTACAAGGGGGACAAGGCTTACGCCTATGGCAAGTATCATAAAGTATTTGTATACCACGCTTGCCTTATTTTTATCGTATACGTGAACGATTTGATATATCCTTTTTCTCATATATCCTCCAACGCAAAAGCCAAGGTTGTTTTTTGCATTATAACATTATTTGCCAATTAGCATCCAATAGATGATTACATTATAACACACTTAATTAAAGCTGTGCAACATGGAATTTTTGCGATTTTGGCGTATGGATTTGAGCTCTTACGTTTTTAGTGAAATCGTTCGCTGCACTCACGGTGAAATAATTTACTCCGTAAATTGTGAAATTTGATGCTGTCGCATCAAGTGAAATTAAATCCACCCACTCGCCGTCGAGGCGAATTTCACACGCCGCAGGCGTATTTCACATTGCAAAGCAATATTTCACCCACCCGCAAGGGTGGATTTAGTTGAAAAGAAAACACCTTTTGTCTGCAGACAAAAGGTGTTTCTTTTCTGGTGGGAGCGGGTGGGTTCGAACCACCGGAGTCGTGGACAACAGATTTACAGTCTGCCCCCTTTGGCCACTCGGGAACACTCCCCCATTATGGAGCTGGTGAAGGGAGTCGAACCCCCAACCTGCTGATTACAAATCAGCTGCTCTGCCATTGAGCTACACCAGCATTTATTTGTAACAGCAACCGCAATCACGGCCAGCAAGGGAGATTATATCACAGCAAAAGCCCTTTGTCAAGATATTTTTTAAAGTTTTATAAAAAACTTTTTATCCCTTGCCTTTTTGCGTATTATTAAGCGCTTTAATAACGGGTGCGGACAAAAAGCAGGCAAGCGCTACCAAGGCAATATCCTTTAGCAAAAAGGGCGCACCCACCCCCATGAAGGACGGCAAAAGCTTTGTTCCGGTAACCACGGAATACTGCAGAATGCCCAAAACGTAGCAAAGCGCCAATCCCAACAGCCCCAAAAGCACGGCAGTTACTTTGCCCCTGCCCTTTGCAACGCCGCAAGCCAAGGCAAGGAAAAAGAACCCCCACACAAAGCCGCCCGTTGCGCCGAAAAGCACCTGGACGCCGCCACGCACTCCCGCAAAAACGGGTACCCCCGCACTGCCCAACGCCACGTAGACCGCCGTTGCCCACAGCGACGCCTTTGCACCGAAAACGTAGGCACCAAGGGCTACGGCAAAGCATTGAAGGGTAACGGGCATCCCCGGCAAAGGCAGGGAGATAAGCGCCGCCACGCAGTACACCGCCCCCAAAACGCCTACAGCTGCAACGGTGCGTGTTTTGCTCATTTAGGCACCTCCTCCGGTCGCAGGCTGACCTCGCCGGAATTAAGAAGCTGTTTTTCGCCGTCGGCGGTCTCTATTATCAGGGAATAATCATCTGCAACACCAAGCACTTTAAGCCTACGTCTTTCTTCGCCACGAAGGGCGGTAACCGTTTTGCCTACTAAAAAACAACGGCTTCTGTAGCCCTCAAGAGCTTTATCAGGGGTTTCAAACAAGCTGTAAAAGCGGCACAGTATCTCTGCCGCAAATCGGTTTATAAGCCCGACGGTCCCCTGCCCGTCCTTGTAAAGGCTGCCTGCAATATCCTTAAGCTCCGAGGGGAAGCCGCCGTCGGGCATATGTACGTTAAGCCCGATGCCGACAACTGCATAGTCCAGCAAGCCGCCTTCTAAGGAAACAGAGGCGTCGGTGAGTATGCCGCAGACCTTTTTCCCCTCCAAATACAGGTCATTGACCCATTTTATATAGGCTTTTTTGCCCGTTATTGCCTCTATTGCCTCGGCAACAGCCACGGCGGCAACCCCGGTTATATCGCCCCCGCGCCCTGCCGAGGTTTGCGGACGCAAAAGGAAGCTTAGGTACAATCCACCCGCCATGGAGCAAAAGCTTCTGCCCATTCTGCCCCTGCCGCCTTGTTGGGTACAGGCTATTATAACGGTGCCGTCGGGAGCGCCGCCCTCTGCCCTGTTACGCAGAAGGGTGTTAGTGGAGCCTGCCTGCCATAGAACCTGCGGGTGAAATCTGCCCTCGGTAAGCTTGCAGATATCCTCGGCTATTGGGATATCAAGGCCTTTGGGCAGGGTGTAGCCCTTGTTGGGTACGCTTTCTATGGGGTAGCCTTCACCTTGAAGGGTGCGTACCGCCTTCCATACGGCGTTACGGCTGACGCTGCCGCAGGAAAGCTCTGCCCCGGTAACAACCTTGCCGTTGCTGTAAAGCAGGGTGTGCAAAATTTTATCTTTTATGCTCATAACGCCCCTCGTTAATGACAAAATAGAGTTGACAGACACGGATGCAAAAAGTATAATATATTTGTATCTGCCTAATAATTTGGATTATATCACGGCGGGGCTTAGCTGTCAACCCGTTTTTGAAACAAGGGTGACAGCAGAAAGAGGACACTATGGCAAATAATCGTGACAGTA
The DNA here is from genome assembly GCA_045604285.1 of Eubacteriales bacterium. Classification (GTDB taxonomy): domain Bacteria; phylum Bacillota; class Clostridia; order Oscillospirales; family CAG-382; genus SIG636. The sequence goes on along the minus strand of JAZUNS010000002.1, from coordinate 2,935 downwards.
AGCAGCAAAGAGCGTTGGAGCGTGAAAGCTACAGAAACAGATACCGCATATTTAAAGAGCTTAGGATTTGGGTTGCCTGCGTTTTGGTGCTTTGTATAGGGCTTAGCGTTTACGCAGGGATAGAAGCTTCGAAAAACGCAGTTTTTGACGACGATAAATACCGCAACGCCGTTGCGCTTTACAGCGGGGATGACAATATTACCGCCATGACGCTGGCGTACTTTTTCTACAGCGAGTTTTATGCACTTACGGAAAGTGAAAACTTTTATAAGGACGGCTACGGCACCTATGGGCTTGACCCCAAGCTACCCTTGAGGGAGCAATCCTACACGGCGCTTCGCAGTTTTTACGATGAGCTTATGAACACCTCCTCTGCGGGGATGGTTACCACCCTTCAATATTACGTTTTGGCTAAGGAAAACGGGCTTACCCTTGGGGATGAGGAAAAGGCGGAAATAGAAAAAGAGATAGACGAACTTAAGGCAGAGGCAAAGGCTGCAGGCAAGCTGCTTGCCGACCATTTGGATTACAGCTATTGCCCCGGTATGACCGAGGCAGACGTGCGTGCCGCCCTGGAGGTTTATCACCTTGCCACCAAGCAGTACAACAAGGGCACCGAGGAGGCGTTTAACTGTACGAACGAAGAGGTTGAGGATTATTACGCAAAGCACAGGGATGAACTTCTTAATACAAATATAGTAAGGTACGAGTTTAAAACCGAAAGCGACAGCGACGGTAAGGTTAAGCAGGAGTACGTAGATAAGGCTGAAGAATTTGCCGCCTGCAAGACCTATGAAGAGTTTCTTACCAAGGCAGAGGCAGACCTGCGTGCCAACAAGGAGAACACCGAAGAGGTAATAGAAGAGTTCCTTGACCAGTGTGCAATTACCGTACTGCCCGACGATTTTTCCGGTGAGATAAAGGATTGGCTGTTTGATTTTGACAGAGAAGACGGCGACCATTTTATACACTACGGTGATGACTATTGCACGGTTTTTGTGGTAATGCGTGCCTGCGGCAAGTACAGCTTTGCCGACGCAGATTCCAGAATAATATATCTGGCAGGAGAAGCCTTTAAGAACGCAGCAGCAGCCGAAGCCAAGGCAAAAGAGATTTTAGCGCTGGCTGAAGCCACCCCCACCGAAGAAAATTTTGAAAAGCTTGTTAAGGAATACAGCCAGGATTCCTCCTCTGCCGCTTACGGCGGCTTGTGCGTGGACGTTGTGCCCGGGGATTTGAACTACACCTGCGAGGGTTGGCTTTTTGCGCCGGGCAGAGAAAAGGGCGATATCGGCATGGTGTGCCACGAAGGCAACTATTACATTATTTACACCGTGGGCTTTGGCGATCCTTGCTGGTATACCGCCGCAAAGCGCGGCTTGGTTGACGAAAAGATCACAAAGCTTGAAGAAACCGTTGAGGGGCTTAACAAGGTAGAGCAAAACGCAGACGTTATATACGAGCTTATCCCCGACGATCTTGCCACCGACCATGACAGAGCCTATACCGTAAAAGAAGTCAACGGTAAAACCGTTTATCAAAGAGAGTTTAAGCTGTTCTCGCTGCTTAACGTATCCGTATTCCTTACGGTACTTGCCGCAGTTGCCACGGTATGGCTGTTTGTATCCACCGCAAATATAAAGAAAAAATGCGGTTTTAATTATTAAATTAAACGCTTGTGACATCCGTCACAAGCGTTTTTATTATTATGAGGCTTTTTTAGCCGCTTCGATCACCTTGATGACGCAAACGCTCATATCGTCGTTATTGCCGGTGCGACGGGCGCCCTGACTTAAAAGCATATCCGCCAGAACGGCGGTGGTGCTTTGACCTTTAAGCTTTGATAGGAAGGCTTCGGTCTCCTCTCCGTTGCCGTCGCCTGCAATTCCGTCCGACAGCATTACCAGCACGTCCCCGTCCTTCAGGTCAAAGCTTAGCTGTTCCGCCTTTATATCCCTTATTATCCCCGCAGGTGCGGTTGCGCTTTGAAGTCTGCGGCAGGCGCCCTCCCGCAGGATAAACGACGGTGCCGCCCCCGCCTTTATTAAAACGCCCTTGCCCGTGTATAGGTCTGCCTCAAACAAATCCACCGTGGCAAAAACCTCTTCCCTGCCCGATGCCAAAAAGCTGTTAAGCATAGAGATTGCCGTTTTTCTGTCTGCACCTGCGGTAAGCATTTTTTCCAAAAACAGCCCCGCCAGGCGAGAGCTTTCCGCCGCCGCCCTGCCGCTGCCCATGCCGTCACTGATAAGGGCGTAGAAGTAGCCCTCCTCTCCGCTGAAAAAGCTTACGGTATCGCCGCATATTTCCTCGCCCTTTTTGGGGCAACCGTTGCGGGAGCACTCTATGCGGAATCTGGGGGCGCTTTCCATTACCAGGCTTGCCTTGCCGCCGTGGGGGTAAAACTTAGGCCCCTGCATACGGCACCCCAACGCCACGGACATAAGCTGTTTTAGCTCCTCCGAGCTTAAGGTAAGCCTGTCCACCTCAACGTCCTCTGCCAGCAGGCTCTTTTTTCTGCCGCCAACCACCTTTACACTTGATGCCCTGACCCCTGCGCCGTACAGCAAAGAGGACGCCCGTGCCGACAAATTTCTGTCCACGTGTGCCTCGGTCTCCTCCTTTTGTCGGGCGTTAGCCAAAAGCTTTGATATGCCTGCATATTGGTCGGCGGTACGGGCGGCTTCGCTTTCGGCGGCGGCGTTTTTGCCAACGGATTGGGAAATGGCAAAGAACGCCTCGGCAAACGTACTGCCCCGCCCTTGGGCTTGCTCTGTAGAGATGGGGATCTTTCCGCAAAACAAAAAGGAAAGCTTGTCCTTAAGCAACAGGTACCCGCCTGCCGCCAAGGCAAAGGACAAGAACAGCGGCGATACGTTGGGCGGGCCAAAGAAGTAAAAGCCGGTGCAAACGCCTGCTATCGTTCCGCAAAGCA
>JAZUNS010000001.1:0-10256 GCA_045604285.1 Eubacteriales bacterium | reverse complement strand
TCATCATCTTCAACACTGCCTTTTATATTTGCGGTTTCAGTGTAAATTCTGCCGCTATCCACGGGGTCTATAGCTTCATCATATTCTGCACCGTCGCGGGTTATGGTGTAGGTGTCGGAATATGTACGGACGTACTCTTTGCCGTTAATTGTTATGTTTTCTCTTATAAGCATATTAACCTCCCGTGTATTCGCTAAAGGGCTTTATCTGCCCCTCGCGGGTACTCCAATTCGTAGCCGCTTTGTATTCAGCTACAAGGGTAGCCTCGTCAACCGTATCGGGCTGGATGTAAATTGTGCCTGTGCCGTCTGCTATAGGCGTGTCGGTAAATGCCGAAACATTAGACAACGTTTTAACTGTATCGCCCTTTAAAATAATGGTGTTTAAATTAGAGCAATAACAAAAGCTGGACGCTGCTATTGTAGATACGGAATCGCCGAAAATAGCCTTTACTATATCCTTAAAGCCATAAAAAGCACCCGTAGTAACTGTGTTTGCTGTTATTATGTCTATCTCGGTTAATGGCTCTGTGCTGTCGCCTAAATAAAAACTACCAGCTTTGCTATATCCGAAAGGTTGTTCCCTTTCTACATATCTTCCAGGTGTAGCAGCTTCTGCCCATTTGTCAATAGTTCCTTTATATCTAACTTCGTTTAATGAATTACAGCCATAAAAAGAATAGCTACCGCGTGGTAAGAAGTTTTCACCCATTATAAGCCTTTTTAATTTACTACACTCCCTAAATGTCATTTGTCCATTGCCGCCCATGATACCATTAGCCTTCATATTATTACCGCTATCATATTCTTCTAACGATTTATTACCGTAAAAGCCTATTGGGTAAGTTTGCGTATCGGGAAAAGAGATTTTCTTGCATTTTGCATCCATAAAAATCGTTGACAAACCGCCGTCAAGTTGGTTGTTTGTGTTTGACGATGTTCCCTTAAGATTCACATTACCCCAATCTTCTGCGGTTATCTCTGCCCCCTCGGTGTAAAGGAGTTCGAGGACGTTTCTACCGTTATCACCGCCTTTACCACTAACTACAATATCTCTATCACAATACTTGCCGGATGTTTTCAGGCGCAGGCTTTTACCGACTTCAACTTCAAATCTGTGTTCACTCATCGGTTTCTACCTCCCCGTTGTAAATTGGCAGATTGTTTATCGCAGTAGACATAGCATCGTCCACGTATTTTTTTGTAGCCGGATTATAGTCCGTTTTAGGTGGCGGTACAAGCACTTCGTCCTCAAAGGTTGCTGTTCCCACTACACCTAATTTGTTAATAATAGCAAGTGGAATTGTGTAATCACCGTTAAAATAGTTCAATAAATTGTCAACGTAGTTCTTTGTTGCAGGATTATTATTGCTTGTCGGCTCTTGTATAGTTACGGGACCTTCAAAGTTGGCGGACTCTATTACCGCTAAATGCGCTACTAAAGGAGAAGACATAATGAAAGCACCGTTCATATAGTCATTAAACGTTGTTTTCGCTAAATATTCACTTAAATCAACAGTTGTTCCGTCTGCTCCGTCTTTACCATCTGCCGCACCGTTACGATATAAAAGCGGGTGGATAAAATATACGCCGTCGATTTTTCCTAAGGGTTCATCTGCCGATATAGTGAATTCTTGTGTTTTATATCCTTGCTCAGAATATTGAGCTTCCCACATCGCCCAACTATCAATCTTTACAAGAATATTGTTGTTTTCATCGACGATGCACTCTTTTAGCCTGAATATAACTTCCAAACCGACAGTCCACGTATCAAGGGTTATTGAGTACGATTTTTTAATACCTTCAGTTGTTATCGCATATACCCCTATTGTAAGCGCTCCATCGTACTCTTTAATCTTATACCAACGGTTGTCACCTATTAAATTATCCGTTCCGTTATAAATTCTGCTCCACCCTGCATTTTCTACTATCGCCAGATAGAGATAGAATTTAGCAGGGTTTTCAAGTCCGCCATCATTGCTCCAAGACAATACACCCGCGTCGTTTATTGAAGGGGTAAATGTCGCACCATTAAACTCTCCTCTTTTGTTAGCTTCTAAAAGTGCATTGGCTTCCGTTATAAGAGAATCGATCACGTTAATTTCGTGTACCGACTCTATTTCGACTTCGTTCTCATCGTATATGGTCTCGTCAACCACCACCGTAAAGCGAGGGCTTGTGAGTAAATTGTTATTATTATCGTACAAACGAAGCTCGCAAGCGACGATGCCTACGGCAACCGATGTTTGCGCAGTTATCGTATACTCTATTGTATTTCCTACTATATTGCAATCATTGAACACAATTTTTCCGTCGGGCTTCTTTCCCACAAAAACGGCGCGCAAATTTTCGGTTATTTCATAAGGTTGACCGTTTTCGGTTAGCGATATCAAAAGTTTGTTTTTCGTATCACCTTTTTTGATATGTATTTCTGCTTGCGAATGACGCACTGTCATCTCAAGAGAAAATCTGCGTTTTACTGCATTCATATATAGTCCCCCCATCTCTCACCCAAATGATAACATAAAAGGAGGCAGATTCTAAACACCTGCCTCCTTACTTATTTGGTTTAACGCCAAGGCGCTTCTTTTATTGTGCTCTTTGCATATCCCAAAGCATAATAGAGCGCATCTTTCTGCTTTTTAGATAATTCAAGAGAATCAATATAATCAAGTATCTTGGCTTTTTTAGAACCGGAAATCGTTTGCCCGTCTTCGTTAAAATCGGAAAAAACTGCGCCCTTGTACTGCCATACGTCGTAGAACGTTGCGGCGTCTATACCGTGTTTCTCGCAATACTGTGTATATCCTTCGACCGCTGAATAGGAAATGCCTTCGCATCCGGGGTGTTCTTTCACAAAGGACAACACGGCAACTTTTTCGGCCGCCTTTTCTTGCGTCATACTACCGTATCGAATATACATATCGATAGCGCGACTTTCAGTAATGTTGCCTGCCATAAACTCATTGCCTATGTCTTCGTAATCAATGCCCGTTACAACGACGCTGCTCCACTTGTTAATATACTTGGTGATTTCGTCACCGTTCATTTCGGTATATTGTTCAAGTATCTTCGTTGCTTGCTGCTTGGAAATTTCGCCACCTTTATACCATTCACCGGCTTTGCTCCTTATGTGGGAGTAAATATCCTTTTCGGCATATCCGTGCGAGAGCAGTTTGCCCATAGCTTCATCAACGCCGGCGCCGGCGCGTACAGCATTTTCAAGTTCAACGTAACGTGAGTATCCATCGCCTGCTTCCCAGCCCGATACGGTGAAATACGCTTCGTTCTCGTTGTCAACAAGTTCCTGTTCAATCAATTCTTGTACAGCTTCCTCAAACGTCAGATAGCCATCTTGATAAGCGTATTTTATATCGTTCTGTTCGCCCGCCTCGTAGGTTTTTACTTTCAAGCTCGGAGCCATCCCCCCCACAATGTTATTCCATGCGGTGATGATTTCGCGAGTCGCCGTCGCCATAGGAAGTCCCGTTATACCGGAAACGGCCTGTAACAGCTTGTATATGCCGCCGTAATAAGTGTAGTTGGTGTCCTCTTTCATAATTAGGTCGTGCAAAATCTCCGTTCCTTTGATAAATTTTTCAGCGATTTCGGCATACGGAAGATTTGCAAGCTGTCCGTAAAGATCAAGTCCCCCTGCCGAAAGCACTTCCTTAACGACCTCGTAACCTTGGCTGAAATACGGCAGTTTGTTGATCGGCATAAGTTCGTCAACGAGATTTCCGCCGAACGCCTCAAGCCACTTTTCTATGAAAGTCTCGTAATCATCGTCATCGCGCAGGGCGTCTGCAACTGCCTGAACCGCCGACAAGATAACTGCGCTCACGCCGTAAACATAAAAAGTGCGCCCAATCATTCTGCGGTTTTTCTCCCACGCTTGCGAACGACTCATACCGCGCTTTAAGTCAGCGTTATACTTGTCGTAAGCGTCAATCAACATACTTGCGGTAGTGGTAGGTTCTGACATAAACGAACCCATAAGCCGCGCCCATGCACCTTTGCTTCTTAGATACTCATTCTTTGTCAGTACACTGTCAACAACCTGTGTCTTATAAATAACATCTTCAAAGAGCGTTGTTACCGCCTCGTAAAAGCCCTCGTCTTTAGGTGTAAGTTTTTGCTTTTTGATAACTTCCTCTTTACACGCGCTCCACATTGCTGCCCAGGCAAACGTGTCTGCTTTTTCGGCTCCCCACATTCCCACTTCGCCTATTTTTTTGCTCAAAGTAGAGCTGTGCTTGATGATTTCTGTTAATCCACGGGAAATGTTGGTGTCGTAGAATCCAAGCGATTTCCAAGCGGCAATACCGCTGTACTTCCGCATTTCCTCAACATTCTGCTTGATAGCCGAAGGCTTTAACTTTATTCCCTTTGCTATGGAGCTGTAATCTATAAGAAGCGCTGCCCTTGCGATTGCTAAAGGCTGTTGTACTACTACGCGGAAATTATATGCAACCTGCGCCATATTATAACGCCTGCTTGCGTTCATCCCTATTGCATCGGTAGGTATGCCTTGTGCTTCGGTACCGTTAAAGGCTTTAAGAATATTGATCACAAAGCTTTCTGCATACCCCTTGCCGGTTTCTCCGCCTGCTTCAACCTTCGCGCCGTATACTCGCCTCATTTGCTCACGCACGCTTGTTTTAACGGTTATGTTGCCCTCTGCGTCCTCGGTTTTCTGCTGATAGTTAAACCACTTTATTGCATCAACCACCGGCAGAGCCATAGCGTTATACTGTGCCATGCTTGCCATATGATTAGAGAATACGTCAAAAATGCTGTAAAGCACTATAGCATTGTCGGCTTTTTCAACCGTCTGCTTGGTGAATCCCATATTAAGCAAGGCATAAAGGCTTGCCGCGCCGGGCCGTTCGTCTGCAGTTACTTGCAAGAAAGTGCCGTCGGAGTGAATAGGAAAATAATGTTCCTCGCCAAACTGCTCTATGCCAAAGCGCTTTATAGACACGTAGTTACCCCAAGCACCGCCTACCTCCTGCATAAATCTCTGCATAGAGTCCGCAACTGCTTTTTGTCTGTCAGTAAGAACCCCGATAATGGTTTCAAGATCGCCTTCTGTGATAAGTGTGGTTTCCTGAAAGTATTTGTTTCTGCTCTCTTTGAATACCGCTACTCTTATGCCCTTGCCAAGAATATGACCAAGAGCTTGCGGACGTTTAGAAAGCTCGTAGAAGGACATAGCCATAGACGTGCGCATCTTAATAGTCTTGCCGTTACTAAGCCTGATTGTATGAATTTCCTTTTCCCAAGCCTTAACTTCCTTGTCTGTGTAAAGATTTTTGGTGAACTCGGTTATCTTCTGCGCGTTAAAGGCGAGCTGTGCTTGCCCACGGCGCAAGGCGTTATATATAGCCTTGCCGCCTCTGCCGAAGCGCTCAAAAGCAAACACCGGGCGTATCTGCTGCCAAAGCACAAAGTTTGTGATTCTATCGGCTTTTCCTTTGTCGCTCTCCATAAGGGCAAGCGCATCAATGGTATCGTCGCCTGCTTCCGATACGTGACTATAAACACCGTTGTAATGGAATTTGTTGTAATGCGTGATATAAGCCTTAATGTTTGCAACAACCTCTGATAGATTTTTCAGTTCTTCGCTCGTCATTTTATTTATAACGAACTCACCACTGTTGTTATCTATAAGAGCGTTCGTTGCGTCAATGAGCTTTTGGAGCTTGTCTGTAAAGTTCAAGGGCAAATCGGTATATCCCTCGTAGAGTTCATTAACTGTTTTGCTGTTGCCCATCACCAACTTAAGCTTTTCAAGCCTCTTCACAAACTCTTCGTCCGCTTTCGTTTTCACGTTGCCCGTTAACTGTTGTTCGCTCGTAAAGTTGATGGAAGCGAGGAAAGAACGAACGGAGTTTTTAAGCGGTTCGGGAATGTGCTTAATAATGTCCTTGTTGTCTGGCTTTATAAGCCATTTTGAAAGCTCATTAACGTCTTTTTTAACGCACTCTCGGTATTTCTTGATAGCCGCAGCATTTTGTGTGCGATCCCTCCAGCGTTTGACAAGCTCTGCATCGTGCGCCCTTTGGTCTGCCTCAACAATTTTGCGTGCTTTCTTTAATACATCGCCAAACACTTTTTTGTTTTCGACAGAAAGAACGTCAGCCTCTGCCGCCTTAATTTGCTCGTCAAGAACGTGCATACGGTTAAGAGTTTGTGCCGCCGCATCACGGTCAATACTTGCGCCAAACTGCTGTTCCAGATAAAGCTTGCCTTGCTTTTTTCGCTCGCTCTGCAAGGTCTCAAGCTTAGCGAGGCGGTTTTTGAGGATTTGCAAGGCATCACGCTCCGCATCGGTAAGTTCAGTTACTTGAAGTGCGTCTGCCGCCATAGCAAGCACTTCGCGGTCCGTCAGCGTGGTCGTGCGCTGTTGATACAGAACATCTTTACCAAGCGTTCCGTCAGGTCTTGCTTCGTATCCGAAATGCTTAAGTACGCTTTCCGGTAGAACATCGGGAAAATATTCGTTGACATATTCTAACAACTGTGATATACTAATTGTAGTACGGTAATCTGGCGTAGAAACCAGAGGTGCATTGAGCACATCCGTACTTTTTTTTGCGCTTATCGCATATAGCACATCCATTGTTGTCAGCTCACTGCTAAACTTGTTTACGACAGAACGCACGATATAAATGTCACCGTCGGGATTTTTAGCAACGCCAATTAATACATAACTTGTATCTGCTTCTTCTTTGGAAGGTACCAGCTCATTTATCTTAATGGAATTGCTTATAATTTCTCCGGCTCGGATTGTGGCAGGAGCAATTTCTTTGAATCGCCTATCAAGGCCGTGGGCAAGTCCTTTTTTTGATAGGATAACATCTGCGCCAATGTCATTTACATAAACCGATACACTCCCGTCTTTGTTGACTTTACCAACGGAGGCGGGTTTTTTCTTCGCCTCGTTAATTACATCAGCACGGGAGGTCGGCATCTGGCTATCCAAGGACGTTACTACCATATCGGGCTTGTTTGCAAACCATTCATAACTATATTTGTTGTCGCTCGAATATGCTCTTGACTGTTCCTGTACCTTGCCCTCGTCAACACCGTCAAGCGACAGTTCCTCGACTTCTTCGTGAAGCTTTTCGGCGATCGCAGTGGATTTCTCGTTCGGTGACGTAACGCTTTCTATGTCTGCAGCGGTAATTTCTTTAACGCTTTCATTAACGGAAACCGTTGTCGCAGATTTCCGACTTCCTTTCTCAACGGTAATATTATCAGCTTCTATATAATCATTCCAAGCAGATTTAACTTCATCAAAATTACGAAGAAAAGGACGAACTATATTGTCGGTGTCTCCCGAATGTATTATTCCACTTATATAAGCATAAATCTCCTCAGCAAGTTTTAGCCAATTATCGTCATTAAACCCAACCTCTCCTTCGAAATACAGTTGTGCGATTTGACTTTGGAAATCTATAAAAGCTTGGGAGGAAAAGATGATGTTATCCTCGAGAATATTCGTAAATGTTTGTCTTCGTGCTGTCTTTTTCCAAAAATGAAACATTTCGTGTCCCGCGGCTTCTATAGGATCTATATCTATATCATTTTTCACATAGATAACATCGCCTGCCACAGTAGACGCCTTGCCTATATTCGTTTTGGTTATTCCGTTCTTATTAAATTCAAGCCCATTGTGTACTATTGCTTGGATTCCGTGTTTTTGGACTTCTGATGTAAACGTTTTAGCACTTCGGCTGACATGCTCGGGGAGAACGGCTCTGTATCCGTAGGCAGTTTGCCCTCTCTCTCTAACTGCGCGTATTTCCGCATTGCTTCTTCGATAGAAGTTATCTCGTGTTTCTTCTCTTTCATTGATGTTCTCCTTATTAGCGTTTAAATAAGTTCTGGACTGCTCTTGCATCTGGTTCTCGCCATTCGGTAGATCTTGACTTCCACCGATTACTAAGTTGTGTCCGTTTTGCTCAACAGAATCGATTTTGCCGAGTTTTTTAGAAAGCTCTATATACGGATCTGCGGTAACTTCTTTAACGCTTTCCTTAACGGAAACCGTTGTCGCAGATTTACGACTTTCTTTCTCAACGGTAATATTATCAGCCGTTTTTGTATCTGCACTATCAATATTATCAGCTTTTTCCTCAAGTGCCACGGGCGTCTGATAATTTTCAACCGCTTCCACGGCAACCTTATCAAAGAGCTTTACAATGCTTTCAACATACTTAACGCTTTCGCCCACTTGCTCCTTGAGTGCATTTGCCTCGCGGGAACGGTTGCTTGAAAGACTGCTGAAGTATGCTTTAAGATCCGAAACAAACTCTTTCAGCCTTTCGAGAAGCTTGTTGAAAAGCGTCTTGTGTTTTGTGGCAAGTTCTTCAACAAAATTGGCATCGGGCAAGATATCTGTCATAGCCTCTGCTACAACCTCACGGCTCGCCTCGTCATAGGTCATTTCGCCGCTTGTATCCAGTGCCATTTTTAAGCTTATAAGCTCGTCAACGTTCTCTCCGCGTTCTGTAATGGTATCGAATACCACTTTTCTGAACTCATTATAATGGATTGGATTCCATTTTTCAATAAAGTGAGTAAATTCATGAGCAAAAGTCCTAAGCATTGTGTAATTTGCAAGATTGTTCACGTCCCAAAAGCCGTCCAACCCTGCGTTTATATCAATGTAAATGGTATCCTCGTTCCATTTGAATTTACCTTGCGCCCCTACAAAAACTCCGTCCTCATCCATTGATGATTTATAAAGGACAATATCAATACCCGTTGCTTCTGCGTAGGTGGAAAGAAGCTTATATGCCGTCCCTTGTTTGTCGTTGACGGCTTTATTTATGTCGGCAATGGTTACGCCATCACCTTTTACGGTGCCTTTTTTGTGACCCGTGTTGCCGTTTGCTCTGGTTTTGTTTTCCACGTCCTGTGCTTTAGCGGCAGCAGAGGAGGCATCGGCGCCTGCGTCGTATGCATTTTTACGCTGGCTTTCGGTGAGGTATTGCGTTGACTCGCTATTCATAGCATAGGATAGGTTTACACCACTCTTACCCATATTGTAAGCCACCGAATACGCCGCGTCATACTTTTCCACGTTCTGTCCCTCGGTATAGGTGCTGACCATAGCAGCCGCTTGCGCGCCGTATTTCTTTGATGCGCTCTCTAAGGTAATAGAGCTTTCTTCCGTTTCAGCGGCGTCTGTATAAGCCGAAAATTCGTCTTCTGTCGCATTTTCTTCTGCGGCTACGCTCTCGTCCTCGGAAACGATTTTTGCTTGTGGTGCGTCCGTTTGCGTTACCTTGGTGGAAGCCTGTGCGGTTTCCTCTAATGTCTGCGGTGTTTCAACCACCGAGGGGACCTCGGTAGTTGCCTTTTCAAGTGCCGTTGCGGGTGTCTGTGTGTTTTCTGCCTCCTTTGCGGTCGTTTCACTTTCCATTTCGGCTATAAGGCGGCTGTATTCCTCGGCGTTAATACGCTCGGTTCCAATTTTTTCTGCCCATTCTGAGGAATACTCACCCGATTTAATATTTTCGGGGTTAAGCTCGTTTGCAACGCGCTGCCCAAATCTGCTTTTCTGTATCGCCCTTTTTTCGGAACGTGTCAGTCCTTCGCCTTGTGCCTGCTTTGTGAGCGCCGCCGCAATTGCTTCTACGTTTCCCGTTTCACCAAGCTCGACAAGGCGGTTTTTAACTGCGCTATTGATTTTCTGTGAATCAAGTTTGCGTATAGCAGTCTCGTTCTGCTGAAAGAGTTCTCCCACCTGCCAATTTGAAAGCTTCTTACCGCTTTCTGCTTTTTTCTGCATCCTTTGAGCGAAGGAGTTAGTAGGGTCGAGTTCCACAGCTTCCTTTGCAACACCTTCTTTTCCGGACAAAGTACCTTGGCTGTTTCCCCCATGAAGTGAACACCACACATCACAATAATATCGGCATCCGTCTTGGCTGCCCATTGTGCCAAAGCAAGGCTATCACCTACAAAATCGGCGATATCTTGAATCTCACCTGACTGGTAGTAGTGGCCGAGGATTACGGCATTCTTTTCCTTACGCAGTCTGTCTATCTCAGCTTTCAAATCGAGGGCCTTGTCTACCGACTCGGTAACATACCCGTTTTTCAACCATTTCTCTTTATTCATTATATTTATATATTTTCTTCTTCTTTCAAAAAAGAGATTTATACTGATGATGATTGCTTGTTAATTGTGTTGGTAAAAAGAAGTACCTGATTCTTGCTTGAAAAGTTATTTCACGAAGAATCT